>NZ_UCNJ01000003.1 GCF_900473965.1 Synechococcus sp. UW179A
TTTTGAATTGGTCAGATTCCAATAAGGCATGGATATTGAGAGGATTAATGAAAAACTGGAAGATCAATGCTTCATTCGTTTTCTCGGCTACAAAATCAGCGAGATCACCCTCGAAGCATGCAAAGAGATTCTGTCGCCAGGTGTGGAATCGGGTATTTAGACCACCAAAAAACTGTTTAAGCCTTGAAGTTTTTTTGTTTATGAGTTTCATACCGTGATTAACAACTCCTTCTGATCCTGGAAGGACGCTGCTCTTGGCCCTAATAAGGGTGTGTTGCAGCAATGTGTTTGGTTTCATCCTTCTTGGTTTGAATCTTGGCTCGTTCAGTCGATAATTAATGGGTATGCATGGGACCCATGGCTCAGCAATCGCCGACATCCTCCTCCTCCGCTTCTTCCTCTGGGCTTGAGATCAACGCAGCCACTGATGCAACTTGGGCAGTGGCTGCTAATAGCTTGCCTGAAACAGTGACGATCAATGGTGTGGAGTACAACTCCGCTGATCTCAACGGAAATACCCGCAAGTTGTTGTCGATCTATCTCGCCGATCAGAAAATTATTGGCGAGCAGAAGGAGCTCGTGGCACTCGCTGAGCTGGGTTTGAAGTCCCTGTTGGCAGAAATTGAGAGCAACTTGCCTGGTGCTTGAGCGAAGTGGTGGCTTTTGCTGCGGCCAATCTCCAGCAGGACTCGTCCCATTGGAGTGAGGTCTATCCGTTCAGTGAGCCCTTGCCCATCGACTTCCCTGCACAGTACAGCCACTTGAATGAGCCAGATCAGAGCGCCTTTTGTGCTGGAGCGACCGAGAGGTTTGCGGCTAATTGCTATCCAATTGTCTTGGCTGCTGAGCTGAGTGCTACTTCAAACAGCGTGTTCGAGTTGGTCATATAACGCGATGCTAAATGGTAAACAGTGCATGGTCTGGCGTGCCATTTCAAGGCCTGTCCGATACCAGAATGGTGGATGAGGTCACGACTTAGCCCTACCACTCTCCTCCCACTCCACTGCAATCGTGGCCGGACAATCGACCCCTTGGTTTGCGCAGGCGGTTGTGGGATGGCCCCCATCAAACTGGTTGATTTTGCTTGTTTGTTGTGTTGCTGTTTGCATCTGCGTCTCCATCGATGAAGGGCAGTTCTCGGTTGTGAATCGGTGTTCGCCTTTGAGGGAGAAGTGTTTGGTAAGCCTCTTGATGCTGCAGAGGCCATCGCGCGCTGCCCACGGATGCGCCGCAGGTGGGCTGAGTTCCACACAAGGCACTGTCTTCTTCTTCAACACCCTATTTCTGAAAGAACGAGCCTGTCACTAACGTGTGTGACCACTTATGTGCAATTGGCAACGATCTGAGATGACAAAATCGAGAGCTAAGTTGCCAGCGGTGAGTCGTTGGGCTGTGCGGGGGGCTTCGCTTGAGAAGGAAGGGGAGGCCTGTATGTGGAGCGTTTGGATGGCTGTTTCTTAAATGAGATTGGCTTGAGTTTACCTCTGCTGTGAGAATTGTTAAATCAATATCAAAATGATCGCTTTCGGCATTTTTCGAATCCAGGTTTGAAAAATTTCGAGTTGAGGCCTTGACAAATCAAGGGAGGATCTTGTTTATTTATAGAGAATTTGGCCTTTAAATGTCTCTCCAATTGCGCCGCTTGGCTTTAAGTGGATCTTGCTGTGTAGGTCTCCTGGGTTGTTTGTTTCCTGCTATGGCAGGCGCTCAGTCAATCCAAAATCGCGTGGATCCGATGAGTAAGGAAGCTTTTGCGCTATCTATAAAGCAGGCAGCCCTGACTGTTTGTGCATTAAGAAGATTAGATATGGACTATAAAGTTGCCTTGAATACAAGCGCTACTCCCGTTTTCCAATTGGTCAAATTTCAATTTGGCATGGATATTGAGGGAATTGATGAAAAACTGGAAGATCAACGTTTCATTCGCTTTCTCGGTTACAAAATCAGTGAGATTACGCTCGAGGCATGCAAAGAGATTCTGCCTCCCGACGTTGAGTTGACTATTCAAAAAATCAAGAGCAGGCTTAATCCTTAATTGTTTTTTAGCTTTTCGCTTCTCAGCTTTCTCTAAGGTTTATTCGCTTGGCTTGAGCAGCGTTGAAATCTCGTCACAGCTTGCTGCTCTTATGGGTCTTACAAGTCTCGGTTTCTCTTTATTCGGGTGCGGCACGCTCAGGTCAATTTGACGCTGGTGGTGGTTCTGCAACAGGAGAAAATGCTGTTGCAATCGGCGAATCAGCTAGCGCAAGCGGAAATTATTCAAAAGCAATAGGTGCTACTGCTAATGCAACGAATACTGGCTCCATCGCTATAGGTAATGCTTCACGTTCATTGGATGCAGGGTCGACAGCCTTAGGTTTGGCTGCCCTCAGCAACGGTATTAATGCCATTGCTGTTGGCTCGAATGCTTCGGCGCAATCGAATCAGAGTATTGCAATTGGATCCGAATCTAATGCAAGCGGAACAGCTGCGATAGCTGTTGGATCGAATAGTAATGCAGCTGCTAATGGATCAACAGCGGTCGGTCCGAATTCAAATGCAACCGGCACGACATCCGTCGGACTTGGATCGAATGCTTCAGCGCAATCGAATCAGAGCATTGCAATTGGATCCGAATCTAATGCAAGCGGAACGGCTGCGATTGCTGTTGGACCGAATAGCAATGCAGCTGCGAATGGATCAACAGCGTTCGGTCCCAATGCAGTTGCAACCGGCACGACATCCCTCGGACTTGGATCGAATGCTTCAGCGCGATCGAATCAGAGCATTGCAATTGGATCAGAATCTAATGCAAGCGGAACAGCTGCGATTGCAGTTGGATCGAATAGCAATGCAGCTGCGAATGGATCAACAGCGGTCGGTCCGAATTCAAATGCAACCGGCACGACATCCGTCGGACTTGGATCGAATGCTGCAGCGCAATCGAATCAGAGCATTGCAATTGGATCCGAGTCTAATGCAAGTGGAACAGCTGCGATTGCAGTTGGATCTAATAGCAATGCAGCTGCCAATGGATCAACAGCGGTAGGCCCGAATGCTAAAGCAGCGGGTACCACGTCACTTGGCGTTGGATCGAATGCTCAAGCAAGCAATATTAATGCCATCGCTATTGGTACTAATGCAATCTCTAGCGCCAATGGATCGATTGCTATTGGTGCAGGTGTAGTGGCAAGTAAGGTCAATGGAATAGTTATTGGAGGTAGCAATTCTTCTTATACTCTGCCAGGATTGGGTACACAGACTCTTAAAAGTCTTCCAAAGTCTGTTACTAACACAACTGTTGCTCCAGGTTCTGGCTCAACGGTTTACCAATATACTTTAAGTAATAGTAACGGCATTTATTACGCAGTAGGTGCTTCTAGTGTTCCCTCTAATGCCACATCGAGTTCGTCAACTGATTTCACGGGTGTTCGGTACTCTTACACAATTGATGGTCAAACCGGCACTCAATACAGTTATGGTATACCTAATTCGAATTCTGGCGCTAATACGTCATCAATAACGGCAACTAATGTTGCCTATACGCAAACAACCAAATATACGAATTATTCTGCTGGCAATGGATGGACTGCCTTGGCAAATGGCTTCAGTGCTAGTTCGGTCATGCTTGATGCAAGTGGTGATGTATACGCAACTGCTCCTTCAAGTTCGAATGCAACTTATTATATTAATAATGGTGTTTTGACGTCTGCAGCTAATTCTGCCACAAGTACATACGTTTGTAATCAGTCTTATGCCTCTAATGGTAATTCGATCGATTCTTGCGTTCCAGTTCCCACTTCTTCATCGAGTTCTACTACGAGTTCTTCGGCGACTTCTTACCGATCATCTTCGTCTATTCCTCAATCTAGTTTTAATGTCAATACTGTAGGATTGGTTGATAGTATTGGTGTTGCTGCGGCAAGTTTGCTTGGCGGGAAATCAAGTTCGCCGCCTTTGCCTGCCCCTCCGGGGCTTGCTACTAGCCCTTATTATGGCTCGTGTATTAATGCAGATGCTGCATCTCTAACGATATCGGGAGATGGTTTTTTCGGCGCTCAGGGTGAAATTGGGCTCATGCAAGTTACCAGCCTAGAAGCTGATTCGTTTACTGGTGAAGTAACCGGCATTTTTTTGGATGGATCAGTTGATTGTGGAGGGCTTTGTGTTGGTGGAGGTACTGCGGACGGTGCTACAAATATCGTGGGTGGTGGTTATATTGAAATGACAGACGTCAATATCGACGACGCAAATATAGCGATTGAAAGTGATGGAATATTTAAAGTGCTATGGGAAAGTGCAGATGCTGATTCAGTTAATCTTAAAGCTTGTGGCGAGGGGACAGGACGGTTTGACTTGGGTGGTGTTGCTATGGACCCAGGTACTCTCGCCATAGGGAACGCTAAGACTTTTGCAGCATCTACTGATTCAATTGCTATCGGTATCGATGAGGGAGCCAGTGTTGTCGCAGGTGAGGCGATCGTAATCGGAAGTGGTGTGGAAAATACTGCTGGAATTGATAATATATTAATTGGTTCAAAAGTTAGTAATACTAGTGGTAGTTATAATATTGTAATAGGCAAAGGCGTTCTCAATAAAGCTGGCACTGGCAATATAATAATGGGCAACGCAGCCGCTGCAGGAATTGCTACTGGTCAAGTCGTCATAGGTAATGGGGCTGGCTCATCTGGTGCTGGCTCGATTGCGATAGGTAATGCCACAACGGCAGATGTGGCTGGCTCGATTGCCATGGGTGATGGGGCGATTGCTACTGGTGGTGCAATCGCGATTGGCAATCTTGCGACCACTGGCGTAGCTGCTGGTGCTATTGCGATGGGTAATGGCGCTGGAACTGCTGGTAGCGCTGGTGCCATTGCAATTGGTAATGGTGCGGGAACTGCTGGTGGAAAAAATCAAATCGCGATTGGTAATGGTGTTGGTGCTCTTAAAGATTCAACAATCGCTATTGGTGATACTGCAAATGCCACACAAAAAGGTGCAGTCAGTATTGGATCAGGTACGAACGCAACTGCTGAAGAATCACTTGCTTTGGTGAGTGCTATAGCTTCTGGTGAAAAATCGATTGCCATTGGATCTGAAGCTAATGCGACGGAAGCCAATGCAATTGCACTGGGTACGGGTTCACGTGCAGCAGGAAAAAACTCCATGGCGTTTGGGGCAGGATCTCTCGCCAATAAAGACAACTCCTTTGCGCTTGGTGCCGGGGCGATTGCCAATGGCACTGGAGCCGGAGCAATCGGATATTTAGCTAACGCACAGGGTGTCAATGCGCTGGCGATTGGCGTTCAAGCTTGCGGATTGGGAAATAATTCCTTGGCACTGGGCACCCAATCTGTTGCCTCCGGAGTTGATTCTCTTGCGATTGGCTCTGCTTCATCCGCGACGAAGACGAATGCATCAGCCATCGGCACAAATGCCTCGGCGAGTGGTATCAGCTCCATAGCCTTTGGAACAAATTCCAGCGCTGCAGCAAATAATTCCTTGGCACTTGGCACCCAAGCTGTTGCCTCCGGAGTGGATTCTCTTGCGATTGGCTCTAATTCGTCCGCGACGAAGACGAATACATCAGCGATTGGCACGAATGCCTCGGCGAGTGGTATCAGTTCCATAGCCTTTGGAACAAATTCCAACGCTGCAGCAAATAATTCTTTGGCTGTTGGGTCCCAATCGACTGCAACTGGAGTTGATTCTCTTTCGATTGGCGCTAACTCGTCCGCGACGAAGACGAATACATCAGCCATTGGCACGAATGCCTCGGCGAGTGGTATTAGTTCCATAGCCTTTGGAACAAATTCCAACGCTGCAGCAAATAATTCTTTGGCTGTTGGGTCCCAATCGACTGCAACTGGAGTTGATTCTCTTTCGATTGGCGCTAACTCGTCCGCGACGAAGACGAATACATCAGCCATTGGCACGAATGCCTCGGCGAGTGGTATTAGTTCCATAGCCTTTGGAACAAATTCCAACGCTGCAGCAAATAATTCTTTGGCTGTTGGGTCCCAATCGACTGCAACTGGAGTCGATTCTGTTGCTATTGGATCTGTATCTAAAGCCTCAAATTATGGCTCCATTGCTCTAGGAGCGAATGCCTCATCGTCTGGTACCAATGCGATTGCGATTGGTACGAATACATCTGCTTCTTTCAATGACTCCTTCTTGATTGGTGCAGGAGCTATTGCCAACGGTACGGCAGCAGGAGCGATTGGATATCTCGCGAATACTCAGGGTGTTGATGCTATGGCCGTTGGCGTTAAGGCCTGCGCATTGACTAATAATTCCATGGCTCTTGGCACCCAAGCAGTCGCATCTGGGCTTGATTCTATAGCCATTGGTTTTAAATCTAATTCGTCAAATACGAGTTCAACGGCAATTGGTACTCAATCAGTTGCCTCTGGCGTGGATTCGATTGCGATCGGCTTTAACGCATCGTCAACGAATACAAATGCAGCATCCATCGGAACCAATGCGACGGCGAATGGGATTAATTCCATGGCCTTTGGTGCTAATGCACGTGCAACAGGAACCAATTCAACAGCGATTGGCGCTCAGTCTTTTGCGGATCAAACCAATTCGTTTGTGATTGGTCCTAATACCACGGCGTGTGGTGTGAATGCGGGTGCGATTGGTGCTAGTGCCAATGCCAATGGGAATTCATCATTGGCGATTGGTGTTCAATCGTTTGCCAACCAGACGAGTTCTTTAGCGCTTGGAACCAATGCGTCATCGATCGGGACGAACTCCACTGCCATTGCTGTGAATGCCTCAGCAACGGGCGCGAATTCGATGGCGATCGGTTATTTCTCCACATCAAATGGGGTGAACTCTGCAGCTTTATCGGTTCAAGCCAATGCATCAGGAAATAATTCCGTGGCCTTGGGTGTATTTGCCAATGCCCAAGGTGGTAACGCCTTGGCCTTTGGCACAAAATCAATAGCTGTTGGCACCAACTCCACCGCAATTAGTTCTAATTCTTCTGCCACCGGGAACAATTCCATCTCCATCGGTGTGGATTCACAAGCCACAAAGACGAATGCTCAGGCATTTGGTGTTTCAGCGAAAGCAACAGGTGTGAACGCCACTGCCATTTCTGCAAATGCAACAGCATCAAGTCCTAATTCAATTGCCATTGGTATTGATTCTCTATCGAGTGGGCAGGATTCCGTTGCGATTGCTGCCAAGTCAAAGTCAACAGCTGAAAACTCTTTGTCGTTCGGCGTTGCTGCGCAGGCGACGGCTCTCAATACGGTGGCGATCGGTACGCAAGCCATTGCAAATCAAACAGGAGCGTTGTCATTTGGTGCGAACGCCACAGCCACGGCGAATTACACCATGGCCTTTGGTGTTGGCTCTAATGCGAATGAAAATAATGCAATGGCAATCGGACATGATGCAGCAGCATCATCAGCCAACAGCATTGCGGTGGGTCTGGATGCTCAGGCGAGCGGAAACATGTCAATGGCTTTGGGTTTGAAATCACGATCGCTTGATACTGAAACGATTGCGATTGGTGCCTATTCGAATGCGAGCCAAACCAATGCCACGGCCTTTGGTACCAATGCCAATGCCTTAGCTGTGAATGCGATGGCGATGGGTACGAATTCATTGGCTAGTACAAAGGATGCTTTTGCTGCTGGTCTTGAGGCGAAAGCAACGGGTGTCAACAGCATGGCCTTGGGGATGCGTTCATCAGCCACCAATACCAATGCGTTGGCTTATGGCTCCTTGGCCAATGCCACAGGAAATAATTCGATGGCAACCGGTACGCAGGCGTTTGCGAATGCATCAGAAGCGATTGCCTCTGGCGTGAAAGCGAAGGCCACAAAGACTGGCGCTATTGCCTTTGGTGCCTACGCGAACGCCACGAATGTGGAGACGATCGCAATCGGTGGATTTGCGCAAGCGATTGGAGCCAATAGTACGGCGATTGGTGTGAATAGTTTTGCCAATAGCGAGAAAGCCCTTGCGGTTGGAGCTTGTAGTCAGGCACTTCAGAGTGGGGCGATGGCTCTTGCTGCTTATTCGTATTCCAATGGAACCGATGCGATCGCAGCCGGTTATCAAGCGAATGCATCTGCTGATAACGCCATCGCGTTAGGCACGAATACAACAGCTAGCGCTACGGATTCTTTTGCTGCTGGTTTTAATTCACGAGCCACAGGTGTGAATTCAATGGCCTTGGGTAGTTCTGCGAGTGCAACTGCAGATGGAGCCTATGCAGCAGGTTTGCTTGCCAGTGCAACGGGAACTAATTCGGTGGCCTTGGCCACCAATGCATCGGCGACAGGGTCGAATGCCTATGCGTTAGGTGTGAGTTCCGTTGCGAGTAGAGATAACGCTTCTGCTTTTGGCACTCGGGCCAATGCCAGTGGAGAAGCATCGTATGCCGTTGGTTTGTTGTCTAGAGCTTCAAACCAAAACTCTACGGCATTTGGGACTAAATCAACGGCTAGCGGTGTCAATAGCTTTGCGATTGGATCAAGTGCGTTAGCAACTGGTCGCGACTCTGTTGCTGTTGGTGTGAAAGCAAACTCGACTCAGAACGAATCGTTTGCTGCTGGCACACAAGCCTCTGCGAGTGCTAACCAAGCTTTGGCTTTCGGTGCTAATGCGAACGCATCAGGAAATTATTCTCTTGCCGTGGGTTCCAATTCTCAGGCCAGTGGTGAGAATGCTCAAGCTCTTGGTGATAAGGCCAACGCTTCTGGACATAGTTCCTTCTCGGCTGGTGCCAAGTCACAAGCAACCAATACAAATTCGGTGGCAATTGGTACAGGGTCGTCTTCTACGAATACATCAACGTTGGCCGTAGGCACCAATGCGAGTGCAAGTGGGTTTCAATCCACTGCAATTGGCTTTAAGGCCAATGCATCGGCCTACGATTCTGTCGCTGTAGGTGCACAATCAATTGCTAACGCAAATAATACGATTGCCTTTGGTACTTCATCACAAGCGACTGCTCAAGGGGCCATGGCTTTTGGTCTTCAGTCACAGTCCAGCGCCGATGATTCGATTGCCATTGGCTTCAAATCCCTAGCGAATCAAGACAACAGCACGGCTATTGGTTCTCGCTCCAAAGCAACAGGTGTGCGCTCGATTGCCTTTGGTCAGCAAGCTACAGGAAGTGGATCCGATTCAATTGCAATTGGCACTTTATCCACTGCCATTGATCGAGACTCTCTTGCGATTGGTTCGAGTAGTGCTTCCACTGGAAATGAAGCGTTTGCTTTTGGCACCCGTGCAGTCGCAAGTGGTGAACGCTCCACAGCCATTGCCACCAATGCTTCTGCCGTTGGTGTGAACTCCGTTGCTTTTGGAGTGAATGCTGATGCTGAAGGATTTAATGCCTTTGCTTTTGGAACTGGGGCGATTGCTCGCGGAAACAACGCATTTGCCTTTGGAATTAATGCAGTGGCGATTGGTGATGATTCTTACGCCTTTGGTGATAGTGCTCGAGCTACATCGTCTGCCAACGACTCTTTGTCTACGGGGACGAATGCAAATGTTACTGCCGGTGATGCATCCGCATACGGTCTCGATTCTTTCGCCAGCGGCACTCGTGGTTATGCCTATGGGACCTCGTCTCGTGCATTGTCCGATGATGCGTTTGCCTATGGCACCGATTCTCATGCTGTGGCTGTTAATTCAACGGCTTTTGGTACAGACAGCACCAGCCGAGGTGTGAATTCGATGGCCTTTGGTCTTGAATCACGCGTTGGTACTCAGTCGCCTAATTCTTCAGCCTATGGAGTATCGGCGTATGCAAAGGGATCTAATGCATATTCAATGGGAACAGAAGCGAATGCTAATGGAGTGAATGTAACGGCTATTGCTACTGGTTCTGTTGCGAGTGGAGTGAATACTCGCGCTCAAGGTGTGAATGCATTCGCCGATGGCGTCAATGTAACGGCGTCAGGGACTGGCTCTAGAGCTATTGGAACGAATGCAAAAG
>NZ_UCNJ01000004.1 GCF_900473965.1 Synechococcus sp. UW179A
GGGCAGATCAAGCATTACCGCAGAGACAGGCTGCAAATCTTGCGAATCCCCTGGCGACTAGGTGATCTGCATGCACGCGGGATGAAAGTGCAGGAGCGACGACTGCATGTGGGGCTGCCACAGCTCATCAATGAGGACCTCGCAAAACAACTCGGAGTCACCACGGAGCGCTGGCAAGAGGCCTGTATGGCACACCAGGATCGTCGGATCCAGTCACTGCATTATCGGCGCAGCAACAGCGATGGGTCTTCTGAACCAGTGGAGCGAATCGATTGTCTTCAAGATCACGGACGCCAGCAGGCTGATCCACAACGCGAATGGCTGATCCAAACGCTGGCGAACATGGAGCCGAACCATTGCCGTTGGCTCTGTGCCTTCTGGATCGATGGACTATCCCTCACGGAGATTGCACGACGCGAAAGCATCGACCGGCAGATCCTGCGTACAGCACTGCAAGGGATCTTCAACACTCTGCGTGCCGAAGCGGTTCGGAATTTCAGCTCGACAAACCCAGAAGCCAAGCAGTAACGATGGCCAGGCCTGCTGCCCAGGCGGTCTGGAGGCCATTGACCAGCTCATTGGTCAGCCAGGGCCAACGGTCCTGGCCCAGAGCTCCAAGCAGACTTTCGAGCAGTGTGGCGATGAAGCCGACCACCAGCACAACGGTAAAAGCAGCCTCGGATTGAACCAATCCAAGGACAGCCATTACGACAGTCATCAACAAACTGCCAATAGCACTGGCCAGGGTTCCTTCCACACTCACCGCACCCTCCGTGCCAGCAGGCACGGGCCGGAGAGTGGTGATCAACAGAGTGGTTCGGCCCCAGCGCTTACCGATCTCACTGCCAAAGGTATCGGCCAGCTTTGCCGCGAAACTCGTGGCAAAGCCGATCAGCAACAACGGCGGCGATCCGATGCGAGCAGCAATCAACAAGGCCAGCACGAGTCCGGTGAAGGCTGATCCCCAGACATTTTCCGGACCGCGACGACCGCCACGTCCTTCGGCAAGACCCAGCTCCTGCTTTCTGGCAAAACCCAGCTTGGTCACAAGGGAGCCGAGCACCAGGTAGGCCACAACGGCCAACCAACCGCGCCAGGCCAGCGAGCCCCAAAGCACCGTGCCAAGGATGCCTGCATGACACCAACCGGCCCGAGTCAGCAGCGGAAAACGCTGAGCCAGACTGATCAAGAGCGAATTGAGCACTAGCGCAGTGAGCCACAGCGCAGCGGTTTGAGACGGGAGCTCAAAAGGCGTGGAAAACATCAGGCTGTGTTGCACTGCCCTAAGCATCAACGCTGAAGGGAGCTCCGACACGGATAATCACCTAGACGATTTCCCCGCTGAGGCATGGTGCTGAACAGAAAGGGTTTCTTCCTTGAGCTGGGAGACCATAAGGAGAAAGCGGCAGAGCCCAAGCCTCAAACCAAGCAGATCCAGGTCGAGAGTGCGCCTGAGTCATCTCAGCCCGCAGCTGTTCCAGTTCCAGTCGAAAAGATCGCGCCTGCTCCTGTTGAACAGATCGCTCCTGCTCCTATTGCCGTTGCTGCTGAAAGCAAAACCGACACAACAGCAGAGAGCACTGAGGTCGAGACCAAGGCGAAGCCATCCCTGACCATTGCTGAAACCATCGCAGCTGAACTAGCTGCAGCAGATTCCGCAAGACCAGAGGTTGAACTCGTCACCTTTGCCCCAGAGGCACTTCAACCTGGCAACTCCATTCGTCCCGGCAAGCGTCGTCCTGGCAACAACCTGGCTGGATTCCGCAGCATGGCAACTGACCTGTTCAAAGGCTGAACTGGCTTTGGCATCACTGTCAGGCACAATCCAGATCTGACCGATTGATGCGTCATGCCGTTGCTTCCTCAAGTGAACGAGCAAAGGCAAGCCGCAGCTCCTGCCCCGACCGACATGAACCGGCCACTATCAGCTCTTCAGTTCTTCACGAACCGTCTCGGTCAGCTGTTCAGGCAGGGTGGATTAGGACAAGCCCAGAGTTCCAAACAATCAGAACCTGATGTGAACCGCGCAGTCCAGGGACCATCCTCCGTTCAGATCGCTCTGATGCAGCGCATGGGAGTGAAAGGGCGCCCCTTCATGGATGCCTGTAAACGTCGGAGCCTCAGCACCTGAAGGTCCGCCAGTTGCTCAGACTGCTGACCCCAGCCACAGCGGCTGTGGAGCTGCGCAGGATGGTGTCACCCAAAGAAACAGAGATCCAGCCTGCCGCTTGTGCTGCTGCAATCTCCTGATCGCTCCATCCCCCCTCGGGTCCAATCGACAGCCAGATGGATCGATCCACAGAAGCCTGAGCCGCAAGTAGTTCAGACAGTGGTGGGCTCTCGATCTCACGAGTGACCGCAATCAGGCGCAGGTCTTGCTGGCCCGGTGTTCCCCACCACGCTGCAGCGGAACACACGGCGGGAAGCTCAGGAGCCCAGAGCCGCTCGCACTGTTCAACGGCTTCCTGGAGGATCGAGCTCCAACGCTCCGGACGATGCTCAGCCTGAGGAACGGAGCGTTGGCAATCAAGCGGCTGCAGCCGATCCACACCCAGTTCACAGGCCATCCGCACGACCTCATCCATGCCTCGACGAATCAAAGCAATGGCAAGGCCCAATTTCGGCTGTGGGGACATCACGCTCTGACTGGGCGCCTCGATCTCTGTGCACAACTCGAGTTGGTGTCCGTCGAGAAGACGAGAAGTCCAGAGATGGCCACAACCATCAATGACATCCACCTGAGCACCCTGCTTCAGACGCAGAACCTTGCGGAGATAGCGCGATTCATGCTCCTCCAGCACAAAACGACGATGATCATCGGCACACTGCAACCTGCGGGAGTCGATCAGCAGGCGTCGTCGTTCCGCCACAACAACGATCAACCCATGCCCGGAAAAACGCTGTCGGGATGGTCCTCCACCGGCCAGTCGTCATTCACACCACCGATCAGCAGTTCCTCGAGCTGCACTACATCAGAATCAAGCTGACGCAGGGCATTGATCAGAACATCAAGGGCAATCCCATCGCTAGTGCCCAGATCAATCCAGCAACGGGCCCAGTCCTGCTGATACTCCATCTGGCCCATGTTGTGCATCAAGGCCGGCATCACACCGGTGGCTTCCTCAGTTTCGTAGCTCATCCAGCTGAGCTCATCCCCTTCTTCATGCACCTGAAGGCTCTCGGCATTGAAACCTCCGAGACGCCCCAGGACGTACCAACTGTCAAAGATGCCATCCACATAATTCCGTTCTCCCTGACTAGGAATCTCGCTGAATCGCAACCAGACCCAGCAATTGAAAGGATCAACTTCTCGGAAGCGAACGCGCATGACCCACCGCTGACACGGTCATCATCGCCGCTGAGGCAACCATCGACCATGCTGGAGAGCCAAAGAAAGCAGCCCGGAACGGGGCATTCGAGCGGAATGCTGGAACTCACGGATATCAATTACAGACCTGCAACAGCAGAGCAGTTGGTCTTGAACAGCATCCAGCTGAAGGCCGATCCGGGGCGACCCCTTCTAATTTCCGGCGACAGCGGCAGTGGCAAGACCAGCCTTTTAGAGGTGATCAGCGGGATGGCAGGTGCTAACAACGGCAGCATCAGCTGGAAAGGACAGCCGCTGAATCAGCGTCAACGACGCTGGCTTTGCGGAGTGGTGTTTCAGTTTCCAGAACGACACTTTCTGGGCTTGAGCGTCAACCAGGAACTGAAGCTGGGCCACCGGCGGCTGAACAGTGAGGAGATGATGTCCGCACTTCGCAAGGTCGGACTTAGTGGAGTGGATGGACGTCAGGCTCCGGAGCGACTCAGCGGCGGACAGCAGCGGCGACTGGCCCTGGCGGTGCAGCTGCTACGCAAGCCGGATGTGCTGCTGCTGGATGAGCCCACCGCAGGACTCGACTGGTCAGTGCGTGGCGAAGTGCTCGACCTGCTTGACCGGTTAAGCCAGGAGCGCTTGTTGATCGTGGTGACCCACGAGCCGGAATTGTTCCAGGACTGGAGCTGCGAGCATCTGCGCCTGCGCAATGGTCGACTGCATGCTCTGTCACCATGACGCCTGGATTCTTGAAGTGCCATGGCTGATCGGCTGGTCCGCGCCACCGCAGCAGGTGGGGGAATCAGGCTTGTGGCGGTAACCACTGGCGAAACCTCTCGTGCCGCCCAATCACGTCACGGGCTCTCCTACCTCACCACCGTGATGCTCAGCAGAGCCATGGGTGCGGGTCTGCTGCTGGCCAGTTCCATGAAGGTGCGGCATGGTCGCGTCAACCTGCGACTGGGCTCAGACGGACCTCTAAGAGGACTAACAGTGGATGCCGGTCGAGACGGAAGCGTTCGGGGCTTTGTTGGCAACCCTTCGCTGGAACTCGACCCGATACGTGATGCCGAAGGCCAAGCCAGTTTCGACTTTGGTTCGGCGGCAGGAACGGGTTATCTACATGTGGTGCGGGATGACGGCAAAGGCGAACCCTTCAGCAGCACGGTGGAACTGGTCAGCGGAGGCATCGGAGACGATGTTGCCTCCTATCTGCTCCACTCCGAACAAACACCCTCAGCGGTGTTCGTGGGCGAAACGATCAATAGTGATGGATTGCAGAGCAGCGGAGGGTTGCTGGTTCAGGTGCTGCCCAAGGCAGCAGAAGAGCCCGCTTTGGTGGCTCTGCTCGAGGAGAGGTGCCGCGAGATTGAACACTTCAGCAAGAAGCTGCACAGCTGCGGCGACCATCCGGAACAGTTGCTTCGGGATGTGTTCCCAGATCTCGATCCTCAGCCCATACCAAGCAGCGAACCAACTCAGCCAGTGCAATTCCACTGTCCTTGCAGCCGTGAAAGGAGCCTGGGAGCACTCACGTTGCTGGGCACCGAAGAATTGCACTTAATGCTGAAGGAAGACAAAGGAGCGGAGCTCACCTGTCATTTCTGCAGTGAGGTTTATCGATTCAGTGAATCAGAGCTGCAAAGCCTGATTGACGAGATGAGCCAATCAGGCGAGCAGAAGAGCTCCGGCAAGCAATAAAAGCAAGGTAGGCAGCGCCTGCCATTGCTCCACACCAAGTGGCAGACCAGTCTGAGCGGTGAAAGCACTGAGCAATGCACCCAAAGCCAAGCCCACAATTAGAAGCAAAAGGGTCCAGCCAAGAGAGCCCAGGGGTCGCCGGCCTCGTTTGACTTGACTGACGAATACAGCAATCGTTGACAAGGCCAGAAGCAGATCAACGGTTTGCGGAGCCAGCAGCAGCAGCAGCAAGGCCAATGCCCCCGCGATGGAGCGCACAACAAGTCCCTGACCCTGCACCAATTGCAGATCAGGCACAAAACCAGCACCACTGAGCGATGGCGCTGGCAACGACATGCCGCGCAGACGCGTCAACAAAGCTGCAGGTCCATTGCCACTGCTAGGAACTCCTGCAGAAACTTGTTGGCGCTCTACCTGTGAAGCGGAGGCTGCTGCCGAACTCAGACGACCTGACTGACGATCACGAAGACGCGCCATCAGCACAGCGTCGTACGCAGCCTCCACTCGGGCGCGCGCGACTGCGTCATCACCGCAGGATGCGACGACCCGATCTCTGGCTTTCTGAACGTCGTCGAACCCAGCGCCAGGACTGACGCCGAGCAAGGAATAGGGATCCTTAGGATCCGAATCCGAACTTGGATCCAGCCCTGCAGCCATTGATATAGAGCAACCTGCCTAGAGATTATCGAGATACACGCCCAAGCGAGTACAAACGATGGATTCAGAAGCGACTCAGAACAGAGGCGGACCGTGACGGAATCCATGCTGACGCTCAAAACGGTGCCGAAAACTGGGCACCTCGGCAGTGAGCAAAACCTGACGGTGCTTGATCAAAGGCATTTGGGGGGGCTGATGGTAACCCTCCAAAACCTCTACGTGATCCCGATGATCACGAAAACAAACGTAATCGGTACCGCCGTCGTCACAGGGACGGAGCAGCCACAGGGTTTCCACAGCAGACCGCTTCAGAGGCAATATTCTGGCGATGGAATTGCTTCCCCGTGACTGAAAAGCGGTCGTGGATGAATCTCAACATTTCAACAAGGATTGGGATTCAAGCCAACAATGATTCGAACCAGATCTCGCCATAGCCGCCAAACCAAAGAGCACGCAGCATCCTGCCAGCAAGCTCATAACCCCTTTAGAGCGCTGATGAAGAGCCTGCGGTTTAAAGCAAACCCAGCCAAAAATGCAATTTTTTAATATTGATCAAGATCCTTCTGAGTGGCATCTTTGCAATTTTCATCTAGCAGAGAAACAATCGACTTCGGAGGCGCATCTTCAAAGTAATAGGCCTCCCACTCAGACTCATATTGATCTGAGCCAGGCTGATGCCCCAGACTCTTTAAGGCCAAATCCGCATGCTTGTAAGTCAAACCCTTTTTCATTGCATTAGCCCTTAAGTCTTTGCTGCTGTAAAGGGAGGCTGTCCCCCAACACCACTGGGCCATGTGCACAGCTTCATGATGGAGTGCACGTTCAATCAAAGCCAGTGACTGTGCCGATTTTGGACAGATAATCAGGTATGGATTCGGACCATAGTTAACGAACATTGCATAGTTGTCTGCTTTGCATTGATCTTTGATGACAACCTTGCCACGGTACTTTCGAACCGAAGCAACCACTGGATGGGAATCGAGAACGCCTCGAACCGCCGAAACCTCAAGCGCTGATGCAGCAGAGGGGAACAAGACCACAACTGCAAAAACAAGTAAACGCCCGACGGACAACTCAAAACGCTCCTAAGAGGTATTCCAGGCCAAACTAATCAATCCAAGACTCAGTTAAACCAACGGCTGCGACCATCCAGCCGAATCCATGGACTAAAGAAGATTTTGCGTGTCAACAATCAAGTCGGGTGAGCAGCACGAAAAGGAAGTGCCTGTCCCCAGAACTTGCGTTTGCTCAGAACGGCACCAACTGGAGATGTGAAAGGCGGCAGACGTCAGGCATTGCCGTCATCGACTTCAAGCCGACCCTTTGTCGAGGTTCACATGCTTTCCGTTCATGAGCTCACAGCACCTGGACCACAGCTTCTCACCAAGGCTTCAGTCGACGGTTGCGACTCTGAGAAGCAACCGCATCGAGAAGAGGCGGGCTCATGGACCACTTCACTCGTGGAGTCGATCAAGCGAAAACACATACTTTTCAGAGAAGCGAGCTCGCTTTGCGCTGAGACAGGCTTGCCAAGAGGTGTTCACACTCAAACCCAAACACCAGGGCTGGCAATGAAAGTGGGCTTTTGGCGAATTCAGGCTCCCATAAAATCTGCATCGCAGTCTGAAAGCACTCAGCTCAATCAGAAACAACAGATGCATCCGATCCGTTGACAACGTTCTGCAGCGCGATTCAAACGAGCAGCAGCACAGACACCCATTTAAACAACACTACCTACAGGACCGGATTGAATAGTTGACGAACTGATGCATGTAATGCATAAATGAATATAGATAAGGTTTATCGATGCTTACTGGATCTGATCTTCTGGCGAAGGTGAAAGAGCTTGGTGATGTTTCCAAAACTGACCTGGCCACTGCCTGCGGTTACGTCACCGACAAAAAAGATGGAGGCCAGCGAGTCAACTTCACGGCTTTTTATGAAGCACTTCTGAGCGCCAAAGGTGTCGAGCTGGGAACTGGTACCGCCGGAATTGGCAAAGGTGGCCGCAAACTCAGCTACACCGCAAAAGTTCAAGGAAACGGCAATCTGCTTGTGGGCAAGGCCTACACCGCCATGCTTGACCTCAACCCAGGTGACGAATTTGAAATCAAGCTTGGTCGCAAAGCAATTCGCTTGATCCCTGTAGGCGCAACTGACGAAGAAGGCGAAGAGTGATGAGCTGATTACCGTTCAATTTCATTACCAAACCAAAAGCCCTCCCCATCACGGAGGGCTTTTAATTGCCTGAACATTCAGCGACTGCTGCGCTTAAAGGCTGATCGGCTCGACCCCACTCACAACAGGAGCCACAGCGTTGAGCTCAAGATCGGGATGCTCTTCATGAAGCTGATTGAGATTCCAATCGTTTTTGAATAACAGAACTGGTCGATTCCATGCATCCCTCACGGTTTTGCAATTGAAGATCCGACCGACTTTCTCCAATGACGGCCAGCCACCAGTAACCCAACGAGCCACTTGATAGCCCAGTGGCTCTAAACGTGTTTCAACGCCATATTCGTTCTGAAGACGATGCTGCACGACCTCGAGTTGCAGCTGACCAACTGCAGCGAGAATCGGATCCCTTTTACTCTCGTCATTGTCATAGAGGATCTGAACGGCTCCCTCTTCACGCAATTCATTGACCCCCTTACGGAAATTCTTAAATGCTGATGGGTTGGGATTTCGCAGCCAGCTAAAAATCTCTGGGCTGAAACAGGGAATCCCCTCGTATTCCACCTTGGTTCCGGTGTAAAGAGTGTCGCCAATCGAGAACATCCCGGGATTGTTCAGTCCAATCACATCCCCTGGAAACGCATCCTCCACAACCTCACGGTCCTGCCCAAACAGTTTCTGCGGACGTGACAAACGAATGGCCTTTCCCGTGCGGGCATGACGGACTGTCATGTCTTTTTCAAAACGTCCGCTGCAAACACGTACAAAAGCGACCCGGTCTCTGTGACGAGGATCCATGTTGGCCTGCAGCTTGAACACGAAACCACTGAAGTCAGGCCGCAATGGGTCGACAGGACCGTCTTGTCCTTGACGTGCCACAGGCTTCTGAGCCATCTCCAGAAACGCATTCAGGAAGGGACGCACACCGAAATTGGTCATCGCCGAACCAAAAAACACAGGTGTCAGCTCGCCGGCATGCACCAGTTCCAGATCAAGTTCAGCGCCGGCTGCGTCCAACAGCTCCATCTCCTCAACCGCCTGCTCGAGCAGCTCAGGTTCCACAAGCTCTTTGAGCTCAGGATCATCCAGAGAGAGATGACGTTCCTCCGATTGTCGCCCGCGTTCAGCACGACTAAACAGAATCACCTCGTGGGACCGACGATCAATCACCCCACGAAACTGTTCGCCACTACCGATCGGCCAGTTCACGGCCCAGGGGGTCAGTTCCAGTTCCGATTCAATTTCATCGAGCAGAGCGAGAGGTTCCCGACCCGGTCGGTCCATCTTGTTGATGAACGTGAAGATGGGAATTTCCCGCATGCGGCAAACCTCAAACAGTTTGCGGGTCTGCGGCTCAAGCCCCTTGGCCGCGTCTTCCAGCATCACGGCGTTATCCGCTGCGGCCAGAGTCCGGTAAGTGTCCTCGGAGAAATCCTGGTGGCCGGGAGTATCCAGCAGATTGATGGTGTTTCCCGTGTAATCGAACTGAAGCACGGTGGAGGTGATCGAAATACCCCGTTGTTTCTCAAGCTCCATCCAATCGGACGTGACCTTGCGCTGCTCACCGCGAGCTTTCACGGCACCAGCCTGCTGAATAGCCCCCCCGTACAGCAGTAATTTCTCGGTGAGCGTGGTTTTACCCGCGTCAGGGTGCGAAATAATCGCAAAATTACGCCGTCTCGCTACCGCATCCAGCAGCTCACGTCCGTCCTGAAGTGCTGAATCCGTGCTCATGGCCTGCATTGATCAGAACCAGCCTGACAGCCCGTGATCCAGCCACTCACCTCCAGGTAGCGGTCTTCAACGGCAACCACCCGCAGATGCCCCAGACCGGCATGCAGCAGCTGCGCTTTGACCTCCTCCAACGTGAAGGAAGCATGCAGTGATGCCCGGTAATCACGTTGAAGCACCGCTGGTGCATCGGCGACATGGCACTGACAGAGTCGATCAATGCTTGCCTGGCTGTTAGGACGCCGTAGGTCGCGATGCAGCACCAGACAGTGAGGGGATGCAAGTGGAATAAGCGAGGACCAAAGCTGCTGAGGATCGTGAAGATGATGCAACAAGCTATTGCTGACAATCAGATCCGCCTGTTGATCTGTCTGATGGATCGGCAACAGAGTCTGTTTGTATTGGAGACGCTCGTGGGACAACCCTGCGTCACGTCGACGATCATCCGCAACAGCAATCATCCGATCAGCGGCATCGAGTCCAAGCACTGAACAGTGCGGCCATCGCTGGGCAAGTCGAGCCGTGATGTTTCCTGGTCCACAACCAAGATCAAGCAAACGCGCTTGTGCACCGAAAGACGCCCCGGATGACTGCAGCAACGTAGAGATCCGTTCAACCATGGCCTGATCAGTTCCACTGAAATCGGCTGCTGCATAGGCATCCACCTGCAGCGGGTCGTTCATAACTTCCGGTTCAGGAATGCGCTGAATCATTGACTTGATTCAGTGGAATGCAACTCCAAAGTCTGCGTGGGGAAAGGAATCTCGATCCGATGCTGCGAGAGCACCTCAAGGATCCTGCGATTGAGTCGGTGCACACTGTTTTCAAAGGCGTCATGCGTGGCATGGCATGAACGGATTTCCAACTCATGGTCATAGCTGAAGGCAGAAATACGCACGAGCCGACAAGCCTCGAAATCAAGCTGAGCATCCTCCGCCACCACTGATCGCATGAGCTCTGGAATGCTCTCCAGCTGTTCAGGCGTTGTGCTGTAGGCAACACCCACAACAACCTCACTGAGTGAGACGCGTTCCAGCAATTCTTCCAGGGCCACCAGCAGGGTTTCACGCACTTTCAAGAATGCTGTCCAGCCATGCAGTTGCACCATCACAAACACAATCAGCTGATTCGTGCCGTCCTCGAGTGATTCGAGACTCACCACAGGTTCATGCAGTTCCAACTCCAACCGAAGCGTTTCAGGCATGGCCACCATCCGTCTGGCCTGGCGCATCAACTCCTCCAGCTGAAACGGGGAGAGAGGGTCACGAATCGGCAAGCGCAACTCAAGCCCCTGCACCGGCTGACGCTCCCAGCTGACGCCTCGTCTTGAAAAGTTGACGATTGTGGCTTCATCCGCAACGGAATTAGGGATCGTGACGCGACTTTCCAGCGTTTGCAGTTCCATCGAACGCAGGCCGATCTTGGTCACGAAGCCGAGATTGCCTCCGACTTCACAGAATTCGCCCACCCGAAGCGGACGATCGGTCTGGATCGACAATCCAGCAAACAGATTGCCGAGCAGCTTGGAGGCGCCAAGGCCGATAGCGAGGCCCGGTACGGCTGAAAAGGCAAGCACAGTGCTGGAAGGAAGGCCCAGCAACAGCAACAGCCGATAGATCAGAACGACTGAAACCAAGGCGCCGACTGCTCGGCTGATCGGCATCACCAGACTGGTGATCCTGCGCAATTGAATCGGAGATTCCCCACCACGAACCCGTGCAAGAACCTCAGAGCTGCTACGACCAACCGCCTCAAAGAGAAAGAAGACAAGAACACTGGCTGAGAAATACCAAATCACATAAAACGAATAAATGGCCACTACCAGTGGCAAGCCTGTGAAGTTGAGGATGTTATCGATCAGCTGTTCAGTGATATAGGTGAGAGGCAGCGAAGGCAGCACAATCAGCACCCGCTTCCAGGCCAATGAATCCAGTTGAAAGATGGCCTGATCATTTTCAAGTCGTTGAAACCCTGCTTTGTAAGTGCTGAATAGCATCCGCAGCAGGCGGAATGAGATCAATCCATAAACACCAATCAACAGTGCGGCACAAAGCACTTGAAAAAGTGTTTGATCTCCGATCGGCCACTCGAACAAGCCACGCCAGCTCTCTGGAAAAGCCAAATACCAGTCTGGGGGAATGAGATAACCAGGCGTGTAAATGAAGTCGGAGTAAAAATGAGGCGTGGCGAATGGTTGTTCGATCACGGGAATGGCCCTGATCTCGTCATACATCGAGCGGATCGATGACACCGTTGACGCTGAAAAATAAAAGCTTTCGTTCTCTGGATCTCCATCAAGATCAGATGTAAGGGTGACCGCTGTTCCAGGAATCCGCCATGAGTTGGTTGGCGTTGAACGGCGATCATTCAGCTGTTTCATCCCTTCCACATCGGGGACGTCAATCACCTGCCGGCTGTGGGTCAGCACGTAATCGAGCACATGCTTGAGCTGAATCGCTGCCTCATCTGCCATGTCATCGCGGACGCTCTTGGGAATTGAGCTGACATCCAGTGCCTTGACCGCCAGACCAAACAACAGATTCGTGTCGTCAATCTGCTCCCGACGTGACTGATCTTGGTCGCTGGATCTCCGGCCAAGACGATCAGCACGATGGCCAACATCAGCCATCACGGCATAAAAGTTCAGCAGAGTGGCCCGAGGGCTGTCTCCGACCACCTGATCGAGCACCACATCACTCCAGGTCTCGGAAGACTTCACCAGCTGTGGAAAGAACGGCTGATTTTCAATCGGAATCAGCCCCTTGGAGTTCTGGGGTTGAGGCTGAGAAGTCTGAGTCGCAGTTACAGGTAGCAGCGCCGGCCCAATGCACAAGGCCAGTGCCAGCAAAGCAACCAACTGAAATCGCAACGTTCGTGTGAACAATCGCGTGAACAGTCGCCTCACCGGGCGTTGAGAACAAACCATCTGCCTGCTCACGATGACTGGCCGAAATGGTGGCAGCCCCTCACCCCTCTTGACCAGCGACACTGCTGATAGTGCCACCAACCACTTGCTACCCCCATTGCTGGCGTTAGGGTGCCGGCACTGACCCGCCTGACAACGTGACCCTGTCTCCAAGCCGCAGTGATACCCAGGACATCACCGAAACCCTGTCCAGCAATGGGGACTTCCCCGCAACAGCACCCGCAGCCAATCCCGTTTTCTATCGGACTTACAGCCGACGCAGCACTGCTGGACGAGAAAGTTGGAGTGAAGTTGGGGCCCGAAATCTCGGCGGTTTGCAAAAGCTCGGCCAGCTGACCGACGCAGAGGTTGCGCTGATGGCACGGATGCAGGCCGAAAAGAAAGCTTTGCCGTCAGGACGTTGGCTCTGGATCGGCGGCACCCCCTGGATCGAACGCCAAGAGAATTTCTCCGGCTCCTACAACTGCACTTCCACCAATCTTGTGGACTGGGAAGCCTTCGGTCTGATGATGGACCTGGCGATGATGGGCTGCGGGACAGGCGCCATCATCGAGCCGCACCTGATCGATCGACTACCGGTGGTCACCAATCCGATTGAGGTGATCAACGTCACCGACATCGGCGCAACGCCTGCGAGTGAGCGTCAAGAGTGCACGAGCCACACCATTGCTGGCGACACGGTTTCGATTCGGGTTGGCGACACCCGCCGTGGCTGGGTTGATAGCTATCAGTTGCTGCTCAACCTCAGCAGTGATCAGCGTTTTGCAGGACGGACGGTGAAGGTTGAAGTTGACCTCTCCGACGTACGACCTGTTGGCGAAACCCTCAAGGGCTTCGGCGGCATGGCCAATCCGGTCAAGCTGAAGGATCTCTACGCACGTGTCGCCCGTCTTCTGGGCAAAGCCGTCGGACGCAAGCTCACATCGATTGAATGCTGCCTGCTGATTGATGAAGCTGCCGTCACCATCGTGGCCGGCAACATCCGTCGCAGCGCAGGCATGCGTCAGTTTTCATCCAACGACACCAGCGCAGCAGGAGCTAAAGACAACCTCTGGCAGCAGGATTCCGACGGCAATTGGCGGATTGATCCCGAGCGTGATGCCCTGCGAATGGCCAACCACACCCGGGTCTATCACACCCGCCCCAGCCGCGAGGTGGTGTTAGAGGCGGTCACCCGTCAGTTCCACAGCGGTGAGGGAGCGATCCAGTTTGCACCTGAAGCGATTGCTCGCTCCAATGCCGACCTTCTCTCCACCCCTGAACTGCGTCGGGAATTCATCGACATTTATTGCGATCAAGGCAAGGAAGAAGCAGGTCGCTGGCTGAATCTGAATCACGGCCCGATTGCTGATGACGAACTCGAGCATCGACTCGGCCGCTATGGGCTCAATCCCTGTGGAGAAATCCTTGGTGCGGATTTCCACTGCAACCTTGCGGAAGTTCATCTCAATCAGATTGACCCAAGCGACGACGAGGGACAGCGTGACGCCTTCAGGGCTGGTGCCTTATCGGTGGCTTGTCTGCTGAACCATCAATTCGAAGTGGAGCGCTATCGCCAAAGCCGTGCCTGGGATCCGATCGTTGGCGTGAGTTTTACGGGCTTATTCGATTTCTTTGTTCACGCCTTCGGAACCCCCTGGCTGAAATGGTGGGAAGCCGGTCGCCCAGACACGGAGGAAGGCCGTGAATTCAAGCGTCAGGAAGCCGATTACCTCAGTCGCTGGAAGGCAACGGTCAATGAAGCCGTTTGGGAGTACTGCGACCGTCACGGACTGCGTCGCCCAAACCGCTGCACCACTGTTCAACCCGCCGGTACGAAAAGCCTGCTCACTGGTGCTGCTCCTGGCTGGCACCCCCCCAAAGCGCAGCGTTTCATCCGACGCATCACGTTTGGCAAGAACGATCCCGTTGCGATGGCCTGCATGGACTATGGCTACACAGTGGTGCCCTCTCAGTCCGACAAGGACGAGCAAGGTCGCTTGCTCGATGACCCATTTGACAGCCGCTGCACCGAGTGGCTGGTTGAGATTCCAACTGAAGTGAGCTGGGCCAACCTGCCTGGCGCAGATGCGGTGGACATCAACTCCTTCTCGGCCATGGCCCAATTTGATTTCTACATGCAGGTGCAGACCCACTACACCGCTCACAACACATCGGCAACGATCGAATTCCGTGAGCATGAAATCGATGCGCTCGTCGACGCACTTCACGGCAGCATCGACCGAGGAGATGGCTACATCTCAGCTGCCTTGCTGGCCCGTTTCGATGCCAACGCCACCTTCCCCAGGCTGCCATTCGAGCCAATCGATGCCGCAACCTACGAGCGGATGCAATCCGACGTGATCAAACGTCGCGTGAGTACTGATTTCTTCGAAGCTCTGCAGCGCTACGACATGGGTGAAATCAGCGAAGCGGGACCCGCAGGTTGCGATTCAGACAAGTGCCTCCTACCTCTGGCCAAGCCCAACAGTTGAACGCGAGAAAGGAGTCATCCTGTGGTGACTCCTTTAAAATGATCATGCGGACGTCACCGATGTCACGCAGGCTGGAGAGGTGGTCGAGTGGTTTATGGCTCTGGTCTTGAAAACCAGCGTGGGCGCAAGTTCACCGTCGGTTCGAATCCGACCCTCTCCGTTCCAAAAACCCAGTCAATGACTGGGTTTTTTTAGTGTCTAAAAGGGTTCTCAGCGGGGCTACAGCAGAGTTCCTACGAGCAGCCCCAAGGCTTGGAATCGGGGCAAATAAGGGCAGAACGTGCCAAAAAAGTGTCCAAAAAAGGCCCGTCGATCTGAGTGCCACTGCAGCCAGCCTTAAAGCTCGATGGGTTGGCCGTGGAGATGGCCACGCCTGAACGAAGAGAAAGGCCGCCCTCCCCGGTGGAAAGACGGCCTAGCTCGCTCGTTTGTGCATTGTTCAACCCATCACTTGTTGGGAAAGGAAGAGGTCGAAGCTTCTGCCTGGAGGCGCCCTGGGGCCATTTGCTCTAGGTGTCGGGTTGTTTTCTCCTAGGGCACCTAGGGCGGTGCAAATGGAGCCGCGATTGGCGTGACGTATCTGATGTGTACCTAACCAAACGACCAACCCAGGTCATTGTTGAGACTGTTGGAGCAGGAGCCAGAAGTCAGTCTGCTTCTGCGATCTGCGCTGGTGGAGTATCGGCTGTCATCAGCTCCTCCGATCTCGATGAACTTACTTTCCACCCGCATTGGGGCTATTGCCATCGGTTGAATCGCTCATTGCTCTTACAGGCAAAAAATCCAATAGTGGTAAAAGCATGCCCAAGCTCAGATGAGGGGCAGAAGTGATGAAACTTCGATCCGCTGCGATCGGCTCTTTTGCCCTGCTATTGCAGCTTGGGATTCCTGCTGCGGCCCTGGAGACCGTGACCATTCGCAGCTGCTACGACGGCGACACCTGCCGAACCTCTGACGGCGAACGAATCAGGCTGGCCTGCATCGACACTTCTGAGCTGAGAGGGAAGCGGGCTCGACCAGAGCGAGCTAGGGCTGCCCGTGATCACCTTCGCGGCATGGTGGTGGGGAAGTCCGTCGGCCTTCGCCGGATCACTACCGACCGTTATGGCCGGACCGTCGGTGAGCTGTTCGTCGACGGGATGAACGTGCAGCAGGCCATGGTCGCCAGCCGCCATGCCGAGATCTTTTGGCGTTACGCCAGCCAGTGCCCCTGGACGCGCTGAAGACCTGAATGGGGGAGACAGAGGGCCTTAAGAGACCCTTTCGGGTGATGTGGGTTTCGCTCAGTTCAGCGATGGTGAAGACATCGGAGGGATGACCTCCTACCCTCACACCAAACAAATGAAACTCGTCTCTTCCATTGCTGCCGCATCTGTTATCGGCGCTTCAATGTTTATTGCTGCACCGGTTGCTGACGCAAAAGAGCATCACCACCATCATCATCACCACAGACATCATGAGCTAAGAAGAATTCATCGTGAATTCCGCCATGATGTTCGCGAATTTAATCATTACCAGAGAGCATATAATCATGATTGGCGGCATGCTCGCAGGGTTTACAACCGCGAGGTGTATGGCTACCCGAGAGTGATTCCTGCTTACGGATATAACCATCGCCATCCTGGATTCGGAATCCAGATCAGCTTCTGATTTGAAGTTTCTTTCGGGAAGCCTGAAGCTGTGAAAGCGAGGCAGAGAGCCATACAAGATCCGAAAGAGGAAAGAAATGGGCGTTGAGTAATCGCTATCGATCTCCTGACAAACACCTCACACCAACCACGCCCCGCCAAGTGCGGGGTTCTTTTTTTCATTGCCTACTGCCGACCGTTGATATAAATACTGAACTGACCAATCACAATCACCCTTGTCCTCAGAACAACTTAAAGCCTTCCTGGAAAAAGTCAAAGCTGACACCAGCCTTCAGGTGAAGCTCAATGGAGCTGCAGATGTAGATGCTGTTGCGGAGATTGCGAAAGAAGCAGGATTTGCAATTACCGCAGAAGATATTCAATCAATGCAATCGGCAACGGTAGAATTGTCATACGAGGATCTGGAAGGTGTAGCTGGTGGGTCTGATCTGGAAGGAGCCTTTCGTCACCTTTCACTTGCGCCCATTCTGTATGGCTGCCCCAGCTAGCTCGCGTTCTTATCGTTGCCCAGCCTACGCCCTCAAAGCCCTTGCATTAGCAGGGGCTTTTTATTGCATCAATAGTCTGACTAACCCCATAAATCAGCCTTCAATACCTGGCACC
Source organism: Synechococcus sp. UW179A (assembly GCF_900473965.1). Taxonomy (NCBI): domain Bacteria; kingdom Bacillati; phylum Cyanobacteriota; class Cyanophyceae; order Synechococcales; family Synechococcaceae; genus Synechococcus; species Synechococcus sp. UW179A. Next base: position 17,236 of record NZ_UCNJ01000004.1, read on the forward strand.
ATCGCCCTCACTTAGCGGGCTTTTTTATTGCTTGTAGTCACCGCAGCCGACCACTGCTATGACCAGGCAGTAGCTCCGCGCCCTCCAATGTCAGAAGAACAACTTAAAGCCTTTCTAGAAAAAGTCAAAGCGGATACCAGTCTGAAAGAGAAGCTCAAAGCAGAAGGTGCTGACCTTGTTGCGATTGCTAAAGACGCTGGTTTTATGATTTCCGTTGACGACTTGAAGAAGGCTAAATCAGAACTTTCAAAAGTGGAATTGGAAGGTATCGCTGGAGGCTTCTATGATCCTCCGGGTGGGTGCAGAATGGGTCAAACCATTGACAGAATATAGCTAGCAAGACGGGTGCTCTGCTTGCGATCTCAAAAATCCCTGCATTAGCAGGAGTTTTTTATTTCTTCAATCACCCCTAAAAGCTCATAAGTTGGCATTCAGTACCTGGCACGATTGAGCGCTATAAGTATTGGCCAAAGACGCTGCAGCAGACCGTTGCTATGACTGCTGAAAAGACCTGCTACTCATGTCAGAAGAGCAACTCAAAGCGTTCCTTGAAAAAGTAAAAGGCGACACCACGCTTCAGGAACAGCTCAAAGCTGCAGCTGATACTGATGCAGTTCTTGCGATTGCGAAAGAAGCTGGCTTCAGCATCTCTGCTGATGACTTGAAGAACGCTCAATCAGAGATCACAGATGAGGAGCTGGAAGACGCAGCCGGCGGTACTTCACCTATGATTATCACTATCACTCCTTTAAGCCTATTAAAGGCACGGATCTGCGAGTGAGCCTACGCCCTCAAAGCCTCTGTATTGACAGGGGCTTTTTATTGCTTTAATCACGCCAATAATCCCACAAATCAGCCTTCAATACCTGGCACGATTGAGCGCAGTAATTGTTAGCCAAAGACGCTGCAGCAGACCGTTGCTATAACCACTAAAGACTACCGATACCAATGTCAGAAGAACAACTGAAGGCATTCATCGCCAAAGTTCAAGCCGATACCGAATTGCAAGAAAAATGCAAGGCGGCAGCCTCCTCTGAGGAAGCAATGGTCATCGCAAAAGCAGCGGGATTCTCAATCACTGAAGATGACATTCACTCGCAATCTGTATCTGACGATGAGCTGGAAGGAGCCTCTGGCGGAGGGTATTCAGTGCTGTGGGCACTGCTGGGGAGGCGGTGTAATTAAGAATATTGAGCCTACTAACCATCAAAGCCCCTTGTATAGAAAGGGGTTTTTATTGCTTCAATTACACCCATAAGCCCAACAATCAGCCTTCAATACCTGGCACGATTGGGCGCAATTGAGAAGCAATAGTCAGCGCTTAATTAGTAATCAAGCCTTCAACCAACTAGCAACTCCTAGCAACACGCGTTCAGCGGCAGCAATCAACTAAGACTCCCTAGGGTTGGTGCCGTAGTGATGCATCAACGCGATACACCACTGGTCTGAAGACCAGCGGTGGAATTGATGTCATGAATGATGCCATGCCATCGCTTTAGGAATCAAAACCCGAGCTGCAACTGGTTTCACCTTTGGACTTGGAAACCAGCATGTCAGCAATGGCACCGTTGGTTCGAATCCGAGCCTCTCCGTTCCAAAAGCCCAGTCAATGACTGGTTTTTCGTGTCTTAAAGGATTCTCAGAGTCGCTTCAGATGAGAGATGCGATTCCGTACTGCCATCATCAGACCAGTTGAACTGTAATCAGTGGTGGGCCTGGCGCAGCCCGTTGCGGTCCTCGAAACCGTCACCATCCGCAACTGCTACGACAGTGAAACCTGCCGGACCAGAGGCGGTGAGCAGATCAGGTTGGCTTGCATCAACACCATCGAACTGAATGGTCAGCGAGCTCAGCCGGAAGGCCTTCGCCGCATCACCACCGATCGCTACTGCCGGACTGTAGGAGAGCTGTTCGTGGACGGAATGAACGTGCACCAGGCAATGGTCGCCAGCAGCCATGCCGAGATCTATTGGACATAGGCCAGCCCGTTCCCCTGGACGCGCTGCATACCTGAACGGGGGATAGCTAGGGCAGGGAAGTTCACCCTTCCGGGGGACATGGGATGACAGCAATTCAGCGACTATCACTACATCGGAGGGAAGACCACAGCTATCCACATCAATTTCTCAGCGTAGTCTCACCCTTCGTATCGGTCTCATGAATGAGCCTAAATACAACCGAAGTAAAGCTATGGTCACCCAATCGATCACTGCCACTGACAGATTCAAAAGGCTAATTGCTACTGCAGCTCTTTGTGCAGGAGCGCTGGGAGTTTCAACATTGGCTATCACCCCTGAAGCAGAAGCTAATCAGCATCACCATAGTCACCATCGTCATCATGAGCTGAGAAGAATTCGCCGTGACTTCCGTCACGATATTCGTGACTTTAATCATTATCAGAGGGCATACAATCGAGATTGGCGTCATTCTCAGAGAATTTACAACCGCGAGGTGTATGGCTACCCACGTATCATTACCCCCTATGGATACGGCTATCCCCAACGAGTTCAACCTGGATTTGGAATCCAGATCAGACTCTGAGATTCATTTGTTGTCGGGAAGCCTGATGCCATGAAAGCGAGGCTGAGAGCTATACAAAACCCGGAAGGGAAAAGCAGGGGGCGTTAAGTAATCGCTATCGATCTCCCGACAAAACAACTCTCACTAATGTCTGCCCTGCCAAATGCGGGGTTTTTTATTTCCCTGGGTCGCACGGCAGAATATGCGTCACTAAATCAACGTTGCCCCATCTGATCTTGCTGGAGTCCACATAAGCGATCTTAAAGAAGTCGTGGGCTTTCGGGTCAAGGGCTACTCCTCCGCGGTGAATGACCTGACCCATCCAGCAATCCTTGTCGTGCTTCTCCCCTTCAAACGGTCGTGTTTCACGATCACCGTCATACCGGGAGCCGCATCGAGAACGATCGGGCGTTCCGAAGGGTCGAACTGGTTGTGGATCCAATGGTCATCTGACATACCTGCAAAAACAGAACGCCCGTACTATCCGCAAATCAGAAGGACTGCTCAAGTTCGCCTGGCAGGACGAGTCCAGATGGTGCCTGGGTACGGCAACGCTGCTGGTGAACCAAATCTTCCGGAGCTGCCTGTTGCTGCCACTGAGCCCAAGCAGACAACTCCAATGACTGAAGAGCAACCAAAGAAGAAGAAGGGCCCCAAAGTCAAGCTTACTGATGTTATTCAGTAATGCGCACTGCCCTATTAGCTAAATTCGGCGAGCTCATTCGCAACAAAACAGTGGAAATCTCTCGCTGGAATCTTTGGAACTTTGAACGCAATCGACCTTGGAACGGTATCGAGAATTAGCATGTAAAAAATGAATTTGCTCGGGTAAGCAAAGTAATCCCCTTTTGGCTTGAATTTCACCTGAAGGAGTCGGGTTTATAGTTATACAGTTGTTTTATGCTTTAATTTCTGATGTCTAATGATCAACTCGATGCCTTCATGGAGAGGGCTTCGGCTGACGAAGGTCTACGGTCAAGGCTTAAAGCTGCAACAAGTCCACAGGCTGTCGCTGAAATAGCCAAGGAACTCGGTTACACAGTTCCTGTGGATGATTTGTATGCGGGAGATTCCATTTCGGATCAGGAGCTTGAGGCGATTACCGGAGGTGGAGGTGGCCAGGCCGGGAAAAGCTGTTCTGTTGGATGTGTTTGCAAACAGTCCTTACCTATTGAAGTCGGTTACCCTAAAGAATGAGGTCATAGATATTGGCAAATTGCCCTCTTTTGAGGGCAATTATTGTTTCGGGAGAAGAAACACCTATCTCTTCAACGCTCAGTCTTGTCATTGAAGTGCAGTGATAACATCAGTCTAGGCATCTTTATGACAATCATAGTTGGTTATAATTTGTCCATTAAAGTATTTCTTGCCGTGATGCTTTCATGGCTCTAATTCACTTAACAGAACTTAATTCAAAGCATTTATTGAAGACATCAAGGCTAATACTAAGCCCCATAAGAAGCACGCAACAACTTTGGACACAGATGCTGTGATTGAGATTATTCCGGAATCAGGAACTGGCATTACTTTCGAAGATGAAAAGAACGGTCAATCCCGCTTTCTGAAGAGGACCTATGAAGGCGCGACTCGGCGCCAAGGATTCTTTCAGCCAGGCCAAGCATATTTGGCTTAATACTCAAACAAAAACCTGCTCAAACTAAAAAGTGGCAGTGGGAATGAACAAACAATAAAAGTCAGTGGGATGGACTACGCAGCCAAAGCCCCTATATTGACTAAGGGTTTTTTGTGACAATTACACTCAAAAACTCATGAATTCTCCTTCAATACCCGGCACGATTGAGCACACTAATAATTAGCCAATAAAACTGTGGAACACTTTTGCTATAGTCGTTATAGATTGCCGATAGTCATGTCAGAAGAACAGCTCAAAGCCTTCTTAGAAAAGGTCAAAGGTGACACCGAGCTTCAGGAGAAGCTGAAAGCAGAAGGTGCTGATCCTATTGCTATTGCGAAGGCTGCTGGGTTCTTAATAGATACAAAAGATCTGCTTCTCTTTAAAAAACAAAGAAATAAGCTTACGGATGCAGATCTTGAAACTGCTGCTGGTGGGGGTCTCACACAAAGTGAAACTTGTGATCTTCCATACTTCCCTTGTACTATTTTGCAATCCTGTTTAGGTGATTTATGTTGATAAGATTTGGCTATCAGGCTCGTTACGATTAGCACTACTGAGCTACTATGTTTGAATTGGATTTACAGTTTTTTCAATCTCAAGATTATGCCATAAGCTATCAATAGCCTAAACCTTAGGCTTACAACCAACAGCCAGTATCAGAATCAATGTCAGAACAACAACTCAAGGCATTCATTGCTAAAATTCAATCAGATGATTTACTGCAAAAACAACTAAAGGCGGAAGGTGCAGACGTTTTAGCGATTGCAAAAGCTGCTGGATTCTCTTTGTCGAAAGATGACTTGGCCTTGTGCCAGCAAAATATTTCTGATGCTGAGCTGGAAACTTCTGCAGGTGGAGGTAGAACGGATGTTTTCTCTTGTTCAAACGAATGCTGCACTTATTTTAACTGCTGAACTGAAAGCTTCGGAAAAATGAGGCAGGTCTGATGTTTACTCTCGTTCTAACGAATGCTGAACTTACTTTGAACCAGATTGTCCATAGATAGTATGGCCTCTATTGTGCTGGCAAAACTTGCGCAAAATAAAAGTCTCGCCTTTCTATAAATTCGCGATAACATTTAAATATCGCTTGATACTTCGCGTCTTAACCCTATAAGCACATCAAGTATTTAAGTTAACATCTGAGGAACAGCTCAAGGCCCTTTTCAGAGAAGCTCAATGCTTTAAACCCACACCCCCCCTTAATTCACCTTCAAGACCTGGCACAATTGAACGCATTTGGGAAGAAGTAAATAGTGCAAGATCGCTAAAAGTCTGTCATTGAAGCCCAGCAAAGTTCGGGGGAATTAATTCCCTACTGAAGAGCAACAAAGCTGAAACTGACTACTGCAACATGCAATGTCGATAAAAGCTAGTCATCATGGGCGGAGAGCTAGCTGAATCAATGCAGCATTCACCGAGATTAACGTTTTCCCTAAGTGGTGTTGCTGCACTGACACTCGCCAACGGAGTTTTGCTGTCTACTGCTGCTCAGGACGTTATTAAAGTAACCCCAAGCAATAACTTAACTGTAGTGATAATCCGACATGGAGAGAAACCATTAAATAACCACAATCTGTCATGCAAAGGCTTGAACCGAGCTCTGCAGCTTCCGGAAGTACTTAATAAAAAATTTCTAAATTTTGATCATACTTTTGTCCCTTCGTTAAAGAACGGAGAACACACGCGTCATGCAAGAATGTTTCAGACAGTCACTCCATTAGCGATCAAGAATAAATTAGAAGTCAACAGCAGCTTTGGCGGAAAAGATTATGATGGCATAGCTAAACATCTACTTTCTAAAGCAGGCACTATCCTTCTAGTATGGAAACACAGCAAAATTCAAAATATCGCTCAAAACCTCGGGGTAAAGAATCCACCTCAATGGAGAAAAGAAGATTTTGACAGTATCTGGGTCATCTCATTCAAAAATGGCAAAGCATCATTAGAAATCGACAAGCTAGGAATAAATCCATCTATCCACTGCAATTATTAGTCATCACCACTCGTGGACTAGTTAACACTCAGCGCTCTCAACCCTTGGATTAACAAGCGGGTCCAATTAATACTCGTTCAGCGGCTGCTCAATCCAGCGGAACGCCCGACAACCGGTCGATCGTCATAGCTAGCAGGGAGACCTAAACACATCCTATGGGCCGTCCGCAGCCATGCCGGGAACTCCCAGTGGTATTTCGAGCTTTTGTCAGCTGAGACGGCCGCATATGGAATGATTGATGTTGACATCTCTTGCTGTTCCAACTTATTGGACCTCCGTAACAAAAGAGAAAAGGATCGGCTTTTTGATCAGATGGCGAAGAGTGGAAAAGATGAAATTGCAGCTCTGAAGGTCGAACCCTTAGAAGCGCAGATCCAACGCATCCAGCAGCGCTTGCCCTGGAGAATGCGGCCGCCAAAGAGCGAGGTCACTGGCATTCGGCTTCTGACTGAGCGAACATCAACACAACTACAGCCAGGACAATGACTAAAGGCCCCTTAAAAACATTCGTTGATGCCGATAGAGATGCCTATTTTTGGATCAAAAAAAAGCTCGGCCTGAGTGAGCACCAAATGGGTGTTCTTATCTGGTTTTCGGGTCTAATCACAGGAATCGTGATTGGAGTGTTGATTGGAATATTGATCGGCTGAGCCGTCTTAGCCCTTACGGGCATAATCAAGCAGGCTCGTTGTCGTACCCAGACTGATACCAACCAGTACTCCGTCATCTCTCCATTGGGCTTCTGGTTTCTGCAGCTACCATCTCCGCACTGAGGTTGAAAGCGCACAACGGCAGTACTGAGAATCTAGGTGATGTAATGCGCATCAACCTCAAGGACGTGATCAACCCACGGTCGTTTCTAAAGGTGTTGCAATCTGCTGCAAGAGTAAATCAGACAGTCGTCTGACCTTCTTCCCCCTGTTGGTTGGCGACAACAGCCGCGGATTCACTGATGAATACGCAAACTCAAGTTTGAAAAGCCTGAGGGCTCCTACAAACGCAGCAACACCGATATGGCGGGCGCAACCAACACAACTTCAACGCACATTGGTTTCCACTAGCTGAATGGCGAACTCATTCATACTTTTCCACAACGGTGGATATAACAGCCGACCGCTGAAGATCATTTTGATCAGATTATCACTGAGATAGAAGTCAGCAGCTGGTTTAATGTCTACTTGGGCTATAGCCATAAACCATTCTGCCAAGGTCATTACGCCACTTGCCCCCATCAAGTAGTTGCAGCCCAAGCATAACTTTTAATCAGATGCCATCTTCAACATCCCCCCGATCTTTTGATGCCGAAGGATCACAGATGTCATAGATCAGTTCGTCTGTATCAATAGAACCGTCAACAGTATTAGCCTGCACTTCATCCTTTAACCCCAAGCGAACAAGTGCCTCATCTTTAGTGATTTGGTCTGTTTTGTATTGAGAGCAAATTTCTTTAATCTTTTTATCCGAGTCACCTGGAACATCTGCAGTCATTTGACAGGAAACAACAAACAGAGACAACGGAAGAAGAATTAAAACTTTGATTGTTTTCACTTTCAGAAAAACACTGGAATAGTACATAGACAAAATAACTAGTTTCCCGCCAAAATCCAGATAGGCATCAAAAGCTACCTACTACTTCTAACCATGAGATAAACATCGCCTTAGCGCTGCACCTTAATCGTGGTCACTGAGGAAATGACACAGGAAGATCGTCCATTGATTACCCAACCCGGCCGTCGAGTGGAGCGCAAAGCACACATGGAACTGCCAGTTAATCAGCCTGGATCAGCCTATGAAGAAAATTGCGGTCCCTTCTGCCGTAGCACTGGGGACGACCCGCATCCACGGGAAAGGGAATTGACATCGAGCCATGAAACAACAGAGATGAGATTGTCTGCATGTCGTATTGGCAGGACTGGAACAATTCCGAGAGGAATTACGTTCGTTTCGGACGAGCTGGGAATGCCTGCAGGGCAAAACAAGAAGGGCGGTCTCAGGCCAATAACCGATGTTCACGGATAGACCTGAAATACGTTTCAGACAGGGAGTAACTCCCAAGAGCCAGGGGATCACTGGCATGCGGACAAGCCGAAAACGTCGCTCGTAGCAGGAATACCTGTTGATTCATCGAGTTCGGGTTGGCTCAGCAGAGAATCAGAGTCTTTTCAAAGGAGAAACAAAAAGAGAATGATCCAAGTGGTCCCAATCAGGAAAAACTTGTCTGCGCCTTTGTCAATATCGAAAAGTTCATAGGGTTCTGGAATCATTGCCTGGGTTGTAGGGAGGAAGAATCTAGTCGTTCAGACCGCAGAGAGGATGTAATACGGGAGATCGAGGTTGACTCAGCTCCCCCCATTGCCCCCAACAGCGATCTGAAAGAGGTTGTGGAGCTTCGGATCTCGAGCAGAACCACTGCAGAGGATTACCTGGCCCATCCACCAATCCTTGTTAACCGATTCGCCGGTCAGGCAGGGAGGCCAACGATCACCGTCGTACCTGGAGGCACATCCAGTAAAACCTGCCTCTCTGACTCAGGCGAGCTGTAGTCCCCCTGATCAACCAACAGCTCCTCAAAACTAAGACACCAGCATTAGCCCAGATCAGGGAAGACCGATCGGCTTTACCTGGGAGAACCAGACCCAATGGTGCAAGGAAACCAGGCGAAGCTGCTGCTGGCTTTGGCTAAGTCTTCTCTACTGGCCAATCATCCATAGTGCTGGAGCAACTCAAAGCCTTCCTTGAGAAGGTCAAAGGTGACAAGTTTAGGAGTGAAGTTTGCACAACAAAACGCACGCAAATTATCCTCTAATATCTGGCGCGATTAAGCGCTATTGAACAGAAGTAGATAACGCAAAATAACTAATCATTTGAAATTGAGACTCTACCAAGTACGGAGTTTTCACTGTCGCAGTGCAGTGTCCTTATCAGCTGCCGCATGCGCTGATCAGTCAGGCAAATAGTTCTGAGCTATTCACCAGAAGCTCACCAGAACATCGCAAGGTCTCCACCAGAGCTGTGTAGTGGTGGTCACCAGAAAGGCTGTGATCTTCAAGGAGTCGAGGGGGCAACACCCCCAAATATTCATCTCTTAAAATCATGACGGAAGAACAACTTCAAGTTTTTCTGGCTGACGCCAAAGACAATACGGAGCTTCAGGACAAGCTTAAAGCGGCTTCTAATGCTAATACTGTTGCTGCCATTACCAAAGAAGCTGGATTTAATATCTCCGCAGGCGATTTGAAGAAAGCGCAATCAGAGATATCAGATGATGAATTGGAAAGAGCGGTAGGAGGCAAAAGACTGAATCCCGCTTTTTGCACTTTAGGGGCATCGCCTGCCATTAATAGTTGTTTAGACGGCGCAATGAAAATGTGGTAATTAATGTCGACTCAACCGAAATCTCCGAAGAGCTTTGTATTGGATAAGCCACATCCAATCACTTATAGTCGTTTCCAAATTCTATTATGATTGAGTGCAGGAATCATTCGTCAGAGAAGCCGCTGCACAACATTGCAACAAACGCAAAAAGACCTAATACTCATATCCGAAGAACAGCTCAAAACATTCACACTGATGCGGAAAGAAGCTAGAGAAAAGAATCACAATTAAAAACACCTAAACATCACAAAACAACTTCTGAGATGAGGCTTGAAGTAGTGGCCACGCTTCAAAGGCCGCGGACTGAACAGTGCAAAAGCTGCCCAGCAAGCACATGCAAAACCATATGAGGTTCACTTTGATGCACAAGAAGGATCAAACCAGTCTCTGCTGTTGGCTTAAAAAAGGAAGGCCGCCCTTCCCGGTGGAAAGACGGCCTAACTCGCTCGTTTGTGCATTGTTCAACCCGTTACTTGTGGCAAAAGGAAGGGGTCGAAGCTTCTGGCTAGAGGCACCCTGGGGCCATTGGCTCTAGGTGTCGGGTTGTGACCTCCTAGGGCACCTAGGGCGGTGCAAGCGGAGTGTCGATTGGCGTGGCGCACAAGGTCTGCCTACCAAAGGACCAACCCAGGTCATTGTTGAGACTGTTGGAGCAGGGGCCAGAAAGTCAGTCTGCTTCTGCAATCTGCTCAGGTGGAGTATCGGCCGTCATGGGCTCCTCCGATGTCGTGGCCTTACTCTCCACCCGCAGTGGGCCTTTTGACATCGGTTGAATCGCGCATTGCCTTCCAAGGCAAAACCTCCAATAGTGGAAATGGCATGCCCAGGATCAGACGAAAGGCTGAAGTGATAGCACTTCGATCAAGTCAATTGTCCTGATCTAGTTGGTGGGACTGAAGCAGCAGGTTGTGGCCCTAGAGACCGTAAGCATGAGGGCTCCAACGACGGCGACAGCCGCTGAACGTCATATGAGGAGCGCTTTATGAATGCAAGACATGCGCAACAGCTAATGGTCGCCGAGCGCCATCCCGAAATTGATTGGGAAGCAACACCTCCCCCCTTGACCTCATGAACCCAAGATCTGCGCCGATCAACTCGATAGCAGTAGCTCTCTTGGCAATTGCTGTGATTGTGCTCGCGATCAAGGAACCGCATTGCGACTGCGAGAACACGATGCCATCAGCACAAACGCCGACCAGTGAAGGGGCTTCTCCACCTCGACCTTCCAGAGCTGAGCGGCAGCGTGAGCTCCACAAGTTTTGACCAAGCTAAATTGCTGAAACCGGTTCTCTGGAATACGCGGATCACACCATTGGGGGATAGCTGAAAACAAAACATCACCCTCATGGGTGATGTGAGTTTTCTGCTGATCAGGGATGGTGAATGCATCGGAGAGACGACCTCCTTCAGGCACACCAATCAAATGAAACCTTTCACATCCATAGCTGCAACTGCTGTAATCGGCACTTCAATGTTTATTCTGCCACCTGCTGCAAATGCGAATGAACATCATCACCACCGTCATCATCACCATCATCAACATAGAAATCATGAGCTAAGAAGAATTCATCGAGAATTCCGCCATGATGTTCGCGAGTTTAATCATTATCAGAGGGCTTACAATCGTGATTGGCGCCATGAGCGCAGGATTTATAACCATGAAGAGTTTGGCTACCCACGTGTGATTCCTGTTTATGGAAATGGCTATCACCAGAGAATTCAGCCTGGATTCGGAATCCAAATCAGACTCTGATCGATATTTGTTGTCGGGAAGCCTGAAGCCATGAAAGCGAGGCTGAGAGCTATACAAAACCCGAAAGGGAAAAGCAGGGGGCGTTGAGTAGTCGCTATCGATCTCCCGACAAAACAACCTCACACCAACCACGCCCCGCCAAGCGCGGGGCTTTTCATTGCTCTGGAGTGAAAAGAAGTATTTGGATCAACAGATCTAAGTCGTCACTCAGTGAAAGCGTCTCTTGCCAAGCTGTGATCAATCAGTCAGTCGTTTGAGGCCATGACAGCACAACTGGTTGTGATTACAGGTGCAGGCGCAGGGATCGGAAAGGCATTAGCACATGCTTTTTCTGCAGCCGGCCATCCCTGTTTGTTGATCTCAAGAAACCAGGAGATGGATCCCACATTGGCCAATAAGCCAGTGCTGTATCGCCAACTCGATGTCTCCGATGCCCAAGCGCTGGGGGATGCCATCACATCAGCAGAGAGTCAGTACGGGCCCACAGGCTGCCTGATTAACAACGCAGGGATGATCCACATCGGCGGACTAGACAGTCTCAGCCTCGAGCAGGTCAACGAGGAAGTCGACACCATGATCAAAGGGGTGACAAATGGCATTCACCATGTTTTGTCAGGCATGCGAGAACGCAAATGCGGAACAATCATCAATATCAGCTCCATTGGTGATCGCAAGCCTGCGCCAGGAGCACCTGTGTATCACGCTTGCAAACACGCCGTGCGCTCATTGGGCGAGAGCCTGAACATGTCAGAGGCAGAGCACAACGTCCGTGTGATCAACCTTGCTCCCGGACTCATCCGAACAGCGATTCATCAGAAGATGGGGATCAGCTTTGAGGAATACTGCGAAATGCTCGGCAACCCGACATTCATTGAGCCGATTGAACTCGCAAAAATTGTCCTCTTCTGTTGGCAGCAGCCACAACACATCTGCATTCGAGATGTCGCAGTTATGCCAACTGACTGCGGATTCTGATGCTTGCCCTAACCCCTCGGCAGGATGGGCGTCACCAGATCAGCTGGGTCACGGGCAGCACCGCCGCAGTGGATGACCTTGCCCCTGGCCCATCCACCAATCCTTGTCGGCTTTCTCTGCTGTCAGGTGGTCATGCCGAATGACCACCATCCACATTGGAACTACGCCCAACAAGACCGGCCCCTCTGATTCCTGCGAGCTCTATGCCCCGTGACCAATCGACAGGCCAACAAATACAGGACATCAGTACTAGGCAGATTGGTTAAGGCTGCTCAACTCCACCTGGCTAGCAATGAAGTAGCTCATTACATCGCCATGTACGAAGTTCTGATCGTCGCTCAGCTTCTGGCTCAGGATTCCTCGTTCCAGCAGTGGGTTGATAGCCGTCCCCCTGCAGAGCTCTGTGAGCTTTACTCAGACAAAATGATTCCCGACACCATGCTTCCCGGCGGGCGTGATTCGAGCCCATGCGGCACCGAAACCTTCGACAACCCGATGAATTACGTCATCAAATAGCGGAATACATCCATCCGCCTGGCGGGTCAAAGCCAGAACCCTCTCTACCGCTGCGGTTCACTCTGAAACCCCGGCAAGACCAGGCCAGATGGTGCTCGGAATACGGCTGACGCTGCTGCTGGCTATGGCTAATTCTTCTGTACTGGCCAATCACCCAATGTCAGAAGAGCAACTCAAGGCATTCCTTGAAAAAGTTAAAGGCGACACCAGTCTTCAAGAGAAACTTAAAGCAACTAAGTCACCCGAAGATGTCGTGACTATCGCCAAAGAACATGGTCATGAATTCACTGCTGATAAGATCAGCCTGCTCAGTGAAGAGGAGCTGGAAGGTGTTGCTGGTGGTGGTGCTGTTGGCACGCCTAGTCTTAAGCCTCTAAATTTTATGTGCAACCCTTAGCTGATGCTATATGACTCTTTTCACAAACCATGTTACATCTTGCCAACAAAAACCTATGCAACCGCAGAGCTATTGTTCTCTAATTAACCCAAAAAGCCCATTAATGTCGTTCTAATACCTGGCACGATTAAGGGCAGAAATCATTAACCAAAGCCTCAGCTGAGCACCCTCGCGAATACTTCTCAAGAGAACTGTTCCACGTGTCCCTTGGCCAATTCAAAGCTTTCCTTGCCAAAGCCAAAGGCGACACCACTCTTCAGGACAACTTCTAAACAGCAGTTGATGCCGATGCAGGAATTGCTGTAACCAAAGACCACGGTCACGTCCGCAGTTCTAACCTGATCAATAAAATGAATAAAAAGTAATTAGAACAATTCAAAAGAGGCTTTTAGATTTTATCCAGTTGTAGCTGAGCCTGGACCAACAAGGTTTCTGTACAAACAAGGATGGCATAAGAAAACCACACAACTATTGCAGCTCAAGGTGATACGAAACACACTCCCATGATGAAAAGCGCGTTCTAATCAATCCAAATGAATTGTTTGCAAACAATCGAACATGCATAAGTTTTTAAGATGGTATTTGGTCAATATCCATTCCCTGAGGTATTTGCAGTAATCCTCGCAGTTGTGTGATCAACGTTGTTTCGAGCCAGCAGCAGGCTGATCGACCAGGACGCCCAAGAACCGGTCAGATCGTTCTGCTTGCAGACCAACGATGCACTGCTAACAGGCCAGCCTGCACAGACATTCCATTTTCAGCAAAGAAAAGCCCCACCGCATGGCAGGGCTTGTTGCTGGGCTTAGAGACTGATCAATCGATCAGCCTTCGAGCTTGGCGGGTTCGGCTTCGCCTTCCCTGAGTTCAGCGTCGATGATCATCACCGCAGCAGGGTTGCCGGCAGCGAACTTGACGCGGCCCAGCAGATAGGCGGCCTCGTGCTCAGAGAGACGCTGAGCATCAACGATTGCGTCGAGGAACACGGTGGTGCGGCGGTCAATGTCCTGTTCAGCAGTGCCGTAAAGCTGCAGCACCGAGGCAGTCACGTCAGCTTCCATGCGGAAAACATTGGCGATCACCTGCTCCACATCAGTCCACTGCTGACGCGGTGGTTCAACGGTGTCGAGCACCGGGCGCTGGCCTCTGGAGATCAGATAGTCAGCAAACTTGGCAGCATGCTCCTGCTCCTGCTTGGCTTCATCACGCAGATGCTCGGCAAAGCCGACCAGTTCACGTTCAGCAAACCAGATGGCAGCAGCGAAATAGTCGGCTGAGGACTGACGCTCAAGGTTGAGATGAGCCTGCATGAGATCAAGCAGTTCGCCTGACATGGGCTCGGCCATGGCCCGGCCTGCAGGACCGACGGGAATGGTGATGGTGGCTTGGGTGGCGGAATTTGTCATTGCCTTGTCCTCTTGGGGGGATGCATCAGTTCTACATCACAAAACAGCGAAAGATATGCGTAAAAACCGAACATTAGTGGATCAAAATATGCTCTTGAGAATCACATTCAAGTGCTGCAAATATGCTCTTGAGAATCACAATCAGAAGCGCAAATCTGCTGATGAGAATCAGTTTCGTTTGTGCGCCAAATCAAATAACGCCACGCAGCACTAGACGCAATGCATACAAGGCACATCAGAAGACGCCCAAAGCCATGGACTGGTTAGCCTGAGCGAAAGAGATTTCCAGGGATTGCCTATTCATACAAGCCAATCAATGACATGGCATCTTTTTCAATCAATACGGTTGCTGGACACTCAAAAATCTACATAGACACGATTATGCAGCTGGTGATTAATTGGGCAAACAATGGCAGGAAACAAACGACTACCGAGCCGCACACTTAACTCGACAGAACAATGACTAATCCGAGTTAGATTGGATTCTCACGAAGAGCCTTACAACTTAACACTAACAATTGTTACTCAAATCATGCATAATGACATCGAATAGCCAAAATCTAAGAATTTATTATCGACAGCTGGATGGTGGCAAAATGATCAACAAAGCACCATCAAGAAAGCAATAATTAGAATTGACTTTTTATCGCAATGAGCAGGTTAAAGTCGTCCATTTAATTCACATACCAGTTATTGGCTGTGTTTGGCAGCCTTTTTGCTGCTTTAGCTTTTTCGGCAGCAGTCATTTCAGACCAAAGCTTGTAGGTGCAATCAAGGGCGCCACGGTCCTTCAGCGCTTCTTGATAGCAAGCTGATAGCTCTGCAAACTCTTTGACACGCAGAACGGGAACTGTCATGCGATTTGCCCAGTGGTTACTCATGCTCTTTGAAGCAATGCCTATCAGCGGTTCTAGCAACCAGGAAGGATTTGGGTCACCAGATCGGCATTGACCCACTTGACCTCACCGGAGTCCACATCAGCGATCTGAAACAGGTTGTGGATCTTCGGATCACGAGCGGCACCACCGCAGTGAATCACGTGACCCATCCACCAGTCTTTGTCGCGCTTTTCCCCAGTTAGATAGTCGTGGCGAACGATCACCGTCATCCCTGGAGCAACGTCCAGGAACACTGGCCGTTCCACAGAGTCCTGCCGACTAGAGAGACCATGATCAACAGACATAACAACAAGCATAGTACGCACGTATTAGCCATGGATGGGGTAGGCATGGGCGGGGATGTTTCCCAGCAATGACTCAAGCGACGTCAATCCATGGCCATTGAGCTGCTTCTGCAGCTGGCACTCGGCGCGATTGCTGTTGTAGCCAACGCCCTTTCAGCCTTTGCAGGTGGCGGTGCTGGCCTAGTGCAGCTACCGGCGCTGATCCTGCTGGGGCTCCCCTTCGCCTCAGCTCTGGCCACCCACAAACTGGCCAGCGTGGCCCTAGGTGTTGGTGCGGCTGGTCGCCATTGGCGAGCCAGTAGCCTCGACCCCCACATATGCCTGATGATCCTGTGCGCGGGTCTACCGGGAGTGTGGATCGGAGCAAGCAGCGTGCTGGCTTTGCCGCATCGCATCGCCACAGCAGCCCTGGGGTTGCTGACGCTATCTCTCGGGCTGTACTCAGCCCGTCGCCCCAAACTCGGACAAACCGAACGGGTGGTGAACATCAACAGGCAGCAACAGCTGATCGGGATTGGCGTGCTCTTCGCGATCGGGGTGCTCAACGGTTCCCTTTCATCAGGCTCAGGCCTTTTCGTCACGCTGTGGCTGGTGCGCTGGTTCGGATTGAGTTATCCAAGAGCTGTTGCCCACACGTTGATCATGGTGGGCCTGATCTGGAACGGCACCGGCGCTTTGGTCCTCGGGTTCAGCGGCGAAATCCACTGGAGCTGGCTGCCAGCCCTGATCGTGGGATCGCTGATCGGGGGATATCTCGGTGCTCACCTTTCACTCAAACAAGGAAATCGACTGGTAAAAAAAGCTTTCGAATGTCTCGCTCTGCTGATGGGCCTTTCACTGCTGATTCGCAGCCTTTGAGCCGGTCTTCCAGCTCACACGGTCAACCAGTAAATCAATGCAACATCGTTCAACAGCGGCGATCAATTTCGAATGCCTTAGAGAAACTTGCACACATCCACATCAACTTATTTTGTTAGAAATAGTTTGATAATGCACAATCCAAACAAAACACCAGACAATGGTCCAGCCACCGGAACCCATGAATACCTCCAACAAGACGAACCTTTACCATCAATAGGAAGAACAGCATGCGCCAATCGTGGACCCAAATCTCTTGCTGGATTGATGGCGTATCCCGTTGGTCCTCCAAGGGATAAACCAATTCCCCAAACGACAAAGCCAAAGATATAAGGCAACGAACCGTCTGAAAAATTATAAGTATTGCCGTATTCGGCAAGCGCACCAGCGATAATCACAAGCGCTGTTGTCGCTAAGCATTCAGAAAGATAATTTGCGAAACCATTTTTGATCGCAGGTGCTGTTGCAAAAACCGACAGCTTATCGCTCCTACTTTCCGTTTGCTTCCAATGAGGCAAATAAACAAGCCATACAAACACTGCTCCCAAGAATGCTCCAATGCATTGAGCAAGGATGATTGCCATAACCATCCATCCAGAGGAATACTTGCCAAGGCCATATTTCATCAAAGTAATGACAGGGTTAATATCTCCGCCTCTGGACCCAGATGCCATAGAGATAAATATACCTATCATTACGGCGAAGCCCCAACCTGCTGAAATAGCCATCCAACCCGAGCTATACGATTTCGAAGATTTCAATAAGGCTCCACCGCATACACCGCATCCAAACAGTACCAAAAAAAGTGTGCCCAATAGTTCGCCAATGAAGTAATTCTGATACATAGGATTGATTCTTTATAAAATCATTGTAATTCGGCTTTTTCATGCTAACAATCAAAAACAAAAGCAACCGTTAGGCGGAGCAACAAGGCACACTAGTTAACATATAAAACCAGGCTTTTGTGAACTTAATTGCATCTATATTGACGGCAATTATCCATTTAAATAACAGACCACGCTCCCTGGCGTTGGCAAACGCCAACAGACTATTGCAAGACACCTCCAAAAACTGGCAAGAACGCCTATGCATTACGCCAAAGGTTAATAGGGAATTCACATCATCACGACGGCTCTATTGGACCGCTCTCCGATCTAATCGATGAAACTGGAAATCATGGTTCCTCATCGTCGAGCAGCTGGGTCACTCAAGCATCACAACCTCTCCAAAGCTCACAGAATCGTTTTCCAAACTCTTGATGGGAGCCAGAGGCAGCTGCATATAGGCCCGAGAAACATACCTGAGGATGCTCAGCAGCGGAGCGCACTGAAGCCAAACCACTGACAGAAACAGCGCATCCATGCTGTTGCTGCGAGAGTGATGACCAGTAACGCAATCGCCAGTCAATCCCAATCAAAGTTAGCAGAGTTCTGTTGTTGCCAATTACCTAGCGAACCACAATGAATAATCAAATCCTGAAAATCAATGATTTCACGACTGCAAGAAAACTGAGGCAGGCATACCAGAAACATCAACCTCAGCCATAAAAATGCCACCAGCAGAAGGCATCAAAGCCAGGCTCTCCTGATCAAGATCATATTTAGCGGTTGTGATATAGAGCTTATCAAATGCAGACCCCCCAAAACAGCAAGAGGTTACTTGCGAGCAAGGAATTTCTACTGTTGCCAAATGCTTACCATTTCTTGGATCCCAACAAGTCACAGCACTTCCGTTCCAAAGAGCAATCCAAAGCATGCCATTACAATCAATAGTCATGCCGTCGGGCGAACAATTCCAATCAGGAGGTATTTGAATGCAGACCTCTCCAGCACCCGCCAAATCACCACTTTCGGTCAGGGGGAACCGCTTCACATGAAGAGTTGGGGTGTCAACATAATAAAAAGTTTTTCTATCCAACGACCAGGCAAGTCCGTTTGAGATGGTAACCCCATCAATCATCTGACTGGACTTAAAAAATTTATTTAACCTCCATAGAGATCCAGCATTAGGCAAAAAATCATAATGAAGGTTGCCAGCCCATAATCGTCCCCAAGGGTCGCACTTTCCATCATTAAATCGGTGGTTAGACAGATGTTCAATTGGATTATGCAACGGTATTATTTCTCCACTATCAGGATTGATTAATTTAAATCCATCAGACGTCGCAGCTAACAAGCGACCCTTGCTTGTTGGCACAACACAACCCACATGGCTAGCTGTATCAATAAAACGATTGGTCTGATGGCAAGGGTCGAATAAGCCAATGCGTGAGGCTTCGATATCGACCCAAATCAAAAGCCCACGCTCCTCCCACCAGTGAGGACCTTCTGCGAGACGAGCTCCGACATCAAGTACGCATTCCGATGCATAGACCCTGATCTGTTGATGCATGAAGAATTTCTGCTAAGAGTTTTGAAATCATTGTGACAACTCCTGCGAAGAATGTCATAGAAGCAAAGACTTTCAAAATGTCTTATCTTCACAGACAAGATTCATAATTGGTTCTCATTACATCTGCACATCAGATTAAAAGCTGCGTTCTGCACACGAAACCGAGCAACGGATAGCTAGAAGGCGTTGTGATTATTCCGCGCATCCCTCGAGCGATCCAACAGTGCCGACTCATTTATGAGGCGTGATTCAACATCTGGGACCATCCATCAGCGATGTCACTTGAGCCACGTCGACCAGCGACCCCAGTTGCAGCGATGCAGTCCAGGTAAGTGCTGATGACGAAAACTTTAATGTCCTCCACTCTTAGGGAATCAAGTCGTCGACTCATCGCAGAATGACAAGGATTGATCTAAGCGGTGGCCTGGTTGTAGTAACCGGCGGAGCAGGCTCGATCGGCAGCGCTATTGCCCTTCATGCTGCTCAAGCAGGAGCCAGCGTTGCCGTCTGCGACACCAATATCGAAGCTGCTGGACGCATCGCTGCACAGATTCGCTCAAACGGGGGCGTTTCCGAAGGCTTCCAACTCGATGTCACCGATGCGGCCGCAGTGAGACAGATCATGCAGAGGTCAGTCGAAAAACTTGGTGAAATGCGCGGCCTGGTGACCGCCGCCGGGCTTTTACGCACAGGACCACTCGCGACCCAGACCCATCGAGACTGGCAACAAATGATGGCCGTCAACGTTGATGGAACATTCCATGCAGTGCAGGCCGCCATTCCCTATCTGAAATCGACAGGAGGCTCGATTGTGACCATGGGAAGTGTTTCGGCGTTCATCGGCTCAGCGGATGGAGGGGGCTACACCACCTCCAAGGGAGCCGTGCTCAGCTTGAGCTACGCCGCAGCTGGGGAATTAGCGCCGCAAGGTATCCGCGTGAACAACGTTGCACCTGGTTGGGTCGACGGAGGGTTTACCCACCAAGCCTTGGAAGCAAGCGATGACCCGGACGCCCTCAGGAGACGAGCTCGCGCACTTCACCCCCTGGGACGCATGGCTAAACCAGATGATGTTGCCAACGCTGTGGTGTGGCTTCTCTCTGATCAAGCAGCGTTCATCACAGGCTCAATGCTTTTGGTGGATGGTGGTTTCATGATTCAGCATTGACAGCAAATCCAGGTTTTAAGTGACCTAAGCATTCCAACCAATGCAATCATGTTGAAACCGCTTTTTGAGATGATTTACTCTCAAGACAATTAACTTTAAGAGTCTTATCTACAATTACGTTTTGGCCAAGAGATTGAAAGAACAGGGATAAAATTGATATGTAATGAAAACGTTCTGCGAATGGCCCTGTCTCTTGATCTAAAAACCATAAAAAGGTCTTTCTATGCATCGATTGGAGAAATCGTGTTTGGCATGGAAGATGGAACCGTTACCATCTTTGGACTTGTTGCTGGGGTTGCAATTACAGCTAATAACAGCACACAAGTTCTTTTAGCAGGAGCTACAGGTGGAATTTCCTCAGCCATATCAATGATGTGCGGCGTTTTTCTTGATCTTCAATCCGACCACGATCAAGAAAAAATCAAGAATAAGAAACGCTTTATAAAAATCCAAAATGAACCCGGAAAAGCAGCCGATCATTTTCTATTGAAACTATCGGACGCTGGAATAAGTGAACAAACCATTTATACAATTCGATCCGAGATCACGGATGACACCAAGAAACTGATCGCTTTGGACTCAGCATTTGATTCGCAAGAGTCAGACACACCTGATAGTCCATTCATCCATGCTTGCTGGATGTTCATCTCAAATGCACTATCTGCATTGACTCCAGTGGTCGCTTTTGCGTTTTGGCCACTAGCCACAGCGCGTTGGATATCACTACTGATGACGCTTACACTCCTATTCCTGCTTGGATTTGGGAGGGCAAAAATAGGCCAACGCGCCATCTACCCCACCGTGATACAAACCGTTGGCATTGCAAGCTTCGCAGCAGCAGGCGGAGTCATCATTGGACAGATAATCAGCCGAAGCTTTTCATAAAAATTGCTAGCAAGACTCCGCCAACAACCTCAGCATGCAATCACTGAAACTCTCTACTAATACTGAAGCATCTTCTACTAGTGATCATTAGACTTAAGTCAAAAAAGATGAAAAATACTTCCCAAATTGCCTCAATAGTCCGCAATTTTTCTGATACTAGAGACCACATGCAATCATTGCTGGATGCAAGTGGGGCTAGGTTCGATATAAGTTAAGCCTGATCAACAAGCAAAGAAACTGACTTCAACCGAGTTTCCCCCGTATCAAAAAACAGCCTATTGATGACGTGAGAAATGAGATTGTCAACACTAGGGCGCTCACCAGCGATTGTGGTGGCGCTGAAATCAAGACAATTTATCATTAAAAAGGGTCCATATTTAGACATTTACCCTCTCCGGCTAGAAGAACATTCCGACGATTCATCATTCGGATTAACTTAATAATGCCTTTCAACCGACTAAGTCTGAAAAACTGGGGTTAGTTCAGTCCAGTAAGCACAAAGAACACAACACAGATTGTTAATGGGCATGGTCACGCAGCCGCCTTAGAGAACTTGCTGTGCTTTGACAGTGGAAGCTCAGCTCTCTGTCACCTCAATCAATACAGCAGGATTTCCATCGTCGTCTTTGTGGTCTGAGTAACGAAATTCGTCGTCACCGCCAAGCTGGAACCTCGAATCGCTGCAATCTTTACTGCTCCCTTGCAGGATGATGCCGTAGTCCTCAACAAGACGTGTACAGGCGCTGATGATTTGCTCAGTACTGGCCTTCCAGGGATGGATGCCTTGAAGATCCTCGGCTCCAAGCAGGACTCCATCCAAAACTGCGGAGATTGGATCGGTCGTCATTGTTTGACAGGCTTTCCGTCCAAGAGGCTCACCAGAAAGCGGGACAGTGCATCCAGCCAATCTGCTGCAGTTCCTTGTAGAGAGACACAGCATCCTCATAGGCCATATGAATGCGTGACTTGATCAGAGCTGGCTGGCTGTGAGGCATGGGCCTGCCGTTTTCGACAACAACCTGGACATCTCCATCAAGAGTTTTGGATTGCTGGTGGAACCGCATTGCCCAATGAGTCTTGGGGTCTTCCAGCCAGGCGTCTGACATAGTCACTTGCTGAGGTCTTGCTCTTATCGATAGAGGCCCGTACCCCCTGATGCCCAGCCAAGTACAAATAACTACAAGGAGCGAGCAACTGCACAACTGGGGGTGAGCGAGTCGGCCTGTGGCATCAGCGACTGCGGCCCCAGCAGACTGTTATGGGGATCAGGCATGACCACGTCAGAGTCGAAGCCGCGATGCTGACTCAGGACAAAAGATAACGATCTGCCAGAAATCGCTCATTAAGCCCCAATAAAGTTGCGCTTCACCAGGACTCAAACAACGATGGTTAACGGCGGAGTGAATACCTGCAGTGAAAAACAAACATTGTCGATCGATGGGACAACAAGATTCAGAACAGAACGAGAATCATTCTCACTTTCCTGATGCTGATCATCATGTTGACAGCAAAGCTGGACGGGGATAAATATGGAGTATCAATCAAGAGCCACTGAAATGACAGTGAACGATCAATCTTGCGATTGCCAACCGTGTGACAACAAAGTTGCCTCCCACTTGGCTGTGGAGAAAGATGGCAGCACTTACTGCTCTGAAGATTGCGCAAACGGCCGAGCGTCTGTCAATCATCAAGACGAATTAGAATGCTGCAACAAGTAACAGCCCTTATATTTTTACGTATAAGATCCGCAAAGTAATCATATTAAAAGTCTACAGGTTTCAAGACATTATTTGGAAATTGGACATAGTTATCCCTTTTAAAGTTATCGGTATCGAGCCTACGGCAAATTCCGTCAGGGAAGTTTAATCTGGTTCCTCTAGGCACAAATCGTCCATCGCAGCAAAGTTGTTGAAGCGCTTTACGTTGTCTGTGACCAGCGGTTGAGATGATTGACAGAAAAGGTTTTAATCGAGAACCTACTCAAGCAGCCGAATTTGAGCCAAGTCGCCTCATCACTTAGATCGATAGCCTAAATGTGGTCGTTCTGATGAAACGGGTAACGAAAAAGAGCCAGGCAGGACGATCCAGCCTGGTACTGGCCAAACCGCCTGAGCTCAAGTCCAAGTCACCTCTAACAGGGCGAGAGCTCCTGCCTTTGCTGTAACTGAAGCCTGAAAACAAATACCAGTTCATTTGCTACTTCATCAGGTTCCACAATTCAAAGCGGGCAACAAACTCGATCAAACAGGAATCAGCGCAGTTGCCAAGCGAGTCTTGATCAAAGTCGTCAACGCAGCGCACGTCCATTGCCAATGAATCCTTAGGAGCCCATCAACAACATGCTCAGATGGGCACAAACTTGTTTCCACGGCAGTGTGGATCGGTAGCGATCACTCCCGTCGAGTGGTGTCGCCGGGCCTCTAAAGCGCCAACAACAGCTTTATTGCTCAAACTCAGACAAGATTGACTGAAAAGCCTCAGCATCATCTCTCTTTGTCGCGGCTGTACGCAATGCTCGTAAAACGTCAGGACGCTTCGCGTACGGAGAGAAGTCGAGCAAACAGTCAACGACTTCCTCAGGGCTTCCATTTGTGACCAAAACCTTAAGAGCCCTGTCCATATCCGCAACAAGCTCGTCAGTGCTCCATAGGCAGTTCTGGCGAATGAAATAACGAAGCTCACCAACAACAACATCAGCAGAAAGGTTGAGCTGTTCTGCCAGTTCGCCAACCTTGTCGTCATCTCCGTCAAACGGCTGATCAAATCCAACAGTGGCGAGGAGTCCATAGTCGACAAACTTCTCGCGCCAGCTGGAGTTGGATTCAAGTCCAGACTCGATGAGGGCCCACACCCTCTGGTGGGCCTCTCTGAAATCGGTGGGTGCGACGGTCATCCGAACCGACCTGCAATCATCTTCTATCCAGAATGGCCATGGTTTTAATTCCTTGCTGTAGGGATTCAAGCCCTCTCACAAAATTCAATCTGGCCAACCAGATCAGCATGCTTCACGATTGGAGACGGCTGGAAAGCAGACCGTGATGCTTAGACGTGAACAGCCTCACTTTCCAGAATGAAGGTTCAAGTGGCTTCTTGCACCCACAGACCAATATTCCAACCTGAACCAACCATTCGAAAGCATCAATAACAAGGACCGATTAAATGCAATCAAAAACTTTTTCATAGAAAGGTATACAGGTGTCAACTGATCTTATAAAGATCGATTTAACCTCACCGTTGACTGCATCATTCCATTAATCGTCCAAGGTATTCGTTTATTCGAGGGTGTCAGCCATGCGGGCAAAGATGGTGCTAAGGAGAGCTTGTTAGTGCTAACAACTCACTATGCATGTCTCTAGAGAGAGAGTCCGTGCCCAGTCGACTTAACGATTGAACTCAGAAGCAGGGTGATGACCCTGATCTGGCAGAGGGGTCATGAAGCTTCGCAGTTGCTGCAGGCCGGATGTTCTCAGCCGAACGGCGGTGACCACGGCATGGATCATGGATCAATCCGAAAGCTGATTGAATCTCAGCTGTCGTCGCGCTGAGTGCTTCTGTTCATCACAATCATGGTTCCCATCGTTGCCTGAGAAGTTGGCCAGCCACACATCAGCTGAACAACAGCTGCTTCTAATTCATCCAATTGGCGTTGGGTTGTCATCGCGGTTCTGGGACCGATTCGTA
This sequence comes from Synechococcus sp. UW179A, assembly GCF_900473965.1. Taxonomy (NCBI): domain Bacteria; kingdom Bacillati; phylum Cyanobacteriota; class Cyanophyceae; order Synechococcales; family Synechococcaceae; genus Synechococcus; species Synechococcus sp. UW179A. The sequence goes on from NZ_UCNJ01000004.1 coordinate 41,972, forward strand.
GCGCACTGGCAAGACCAAGACAGCACGACGGATTTACTCAAGCCCGATCTTCTCGGCTGCGGAAAAGCACCATGCCCGGCACGCCCACTGACACCTGAAGACTGGGCTGAGCCTCTCATCCATCTGCTTCGAGAAAGAGCCAAAGGACCTGTTGTACTGGTCTGCCAGGGAGCGTCTCTGCCCATCGCCCTAGCCATTGAGGCCAACGCTCCCGAGTTGGTGAGCGCATTGGTGGCGATCAGCCCACCGGGCTGGCGGGTTCTAAAGCAGGAGTTCCCTCAGAGCAGAGCACATTGGCTCTGGCGCATCTTGTTTGATGGACTGATCGGCAACTTGTTTTACCGCTATGCAAGGCGTCGCAGATTTCTCGACGGATTTTCCAGAAAAAATTTATTTGCACGCCCTGAATCGGTTGATGACGAATGGCTGGAGATGCTCAAGCAAGGCTCACGAGCGATGGATACCCGCTGGGCGGTGTACTCCTTTCTTGCAGGCTTCTGGCGACGTGACTGGGAGCCACAGCTGACCGGCTTGAACATTCCTATTCAGATCCTCTTCGGCATCAACGCAACTGGGATTGGTTCATCCAGGAGCTGGGATGATCTCGAAGAGCGACTTGGTACATACAGAGAAAAACTGCCCAACGCTTCGATTAGCACCATCCCTGGAAGGAACGTTCTTCCCTATGAGTCAACAGAGGAATGCGTCAACAGCGTCAGGGAATGGGTCTCAACGCTCTAACCAGTCAACCCATCATTTCACTGAGTCCAGAGGGCAGAGGCCCTAACCATTGGGACCTCAGTCACGTGCGCTCCGCAAACACCGGCTTGCATTGGAGTGCTCGGCAGGAGTGGACGCAGCCAGAAGCCAGACGATCGAGAATGAGTCGCCTGTGACTTCAAAAGACGGCGCCATCTGTTAAAAAGCATTCCTCACAGCCCCCGTTCAGATGCCCGTTGATGTCACGGCAATTCTGGTTTCATCCACATTCATGGGAGCCGGGCTGGCATTGGCCAAATTCTTTCCCGAATCCTCGCTGCTGGCGGCTTTCTTTTTAGGTGGACTGGCCCTTGTCAACATTGCGCTCTCAATCGCTGGCTAATCCTCTGACTGCATGTTTCGTGAGCCAATCACCTATCGCTCGCTTTTCGATCATCAGACACATTGGTCATGGCATCTGGTCATGCGCTGTAACGATCCTTAGAGCCACTGCAAAACAGACCTCCTGAGTTTCTGGATGCTCTCGCTACTTAACCTTCACGAAGTTCAAGCACTCAGCAACGACTACCCAAGCAAGCTGTCAGTGTTCAAATCAGCGGAGCTGGTGAATGCTCTTTGACAGATCCAAGAGAAACGACAAACTGAGGATCGCTTTGGTTCTGAACTGGCGAAGTCATCGTTCGTCCTGGTGCGAGTAGCAATCCGCAATCGGGTCTGGATCTGGGCTCTAAAGGAACTATTGATCTCGGAGCTGCCAAGCGTCGAGAACTGATCAAAGGGAGCTGCAGATTGGTTTATCCAAACAAAAAAGGACCTGAGAGAAACCAGCTGGCTCGGGCACTGTCAGTGGCAGCATGCATGCCTGTTAGCCACGACAGGATCAAAGCTTCACGCAAACAGCAAGGGCTGCGTTCTTCAGCTGCCAGAGAGGGTTGATCAACGCCATTTGCGACAACTTCATCGTCCCCGATCCCCAAAACCAACAAACCGCTTTGTAACAGGCTGCCTGAGCAAGCTTTGAACGCCTTTGCACCTGCATCCATGCAGAAACGTGTTCGTTTTGATACGTTGAATAGTGTCATGGGAGGCAAGTCGAGCAGCCGACTCATGACCGTTGGGGAGAGGGAGACGTCACACTCCCTCTTTCCGCAATATCAGCTCTGCGGCGGTGAGCAGGGAATCCAACCAATTTTTTGCAAATTGGTCCACATCTCAATTCCGAGATGACGCGGCATCCTCTGCTGCCGAACTGGATTGCCCAGCACTGGAGACCAGCGAAAAGTGCTCAGCAGAACGCAGTCAACGTGCTTTGTCGAAGTGTCTGGCTTGAATTGGATGAACAGACCTTCCTGACGATTGACCAGCCATCCTGACCAGTGGAGCTGCTGCTGAGACCACGCATCATCAAGATGATCGTTGAACATCAATGCAGTCTGACGGAAATCGAAACGACAGCCGCCTTGCTTTGCGGTTGCCGTTACTGAGCCTGAGAATTCTCCATCGGAATGGGTGCTTCCACAGGCACTTGTTGAACCCCCTCTTTGACTGCCTTTGCAGTGATGAAGCCACCGGTGATCACAACCGCCAAACAGCTCAGGCCAGCCACAACACTAGTAGCCATGATCACTCTGGTCTGGAAGTCAACAGTTGTCTGCTGGCCAGGGCTTGACGCCATGGAGTCCGTTCATCTGTGTCTGTTCTGGCCCTTAATGAAAACTGAAGCAAGCAAGCTTGTCGCTTGACTCGCGACAAGGGTGTCAATGCCAGTGCCTAAGAGGCCAACAAAAGCGACGGCCGATTACCAAGCCAATGCGAAAAGCACCCTACGTGGAAGCTCAATAAACAGCAAACAGTCCAACTACAGCCTGTGCTAATAAACCATCAATACCTTCATCAAGCCGTGCAGACGATGAATCAATCGATCGTTAATCGCAGGTAAATATGGAATTGAAACTAAAAATGCAGGGCTATCGGATAGCACTCGCAACAATAGATTGCGATAACGAAACGTGAAAACTCACCAAAACAACCTCGAATTCACAGAAAAAAACGATGACCACACTGAATTTCGAGGGACCATACGGTCACTCCTATCGCACAAGTATCCGAAATTCAGTACCGGGTTATGACGTCCTTCACGAGATTGCACTCGCAGCAGTTCACACCATGGCCTCTCAAGCCAATCGGGTTCTTGTGGTGGGTCCTGGTCCAGGACAACAGCTCCCCGACTTACTAGACGCCTGTCCAAACGCTGAACTTACGATCCTGGAGCCGAGCCAGCAGATGCTCTCGTTCTGCCGGGAGGCTATCGCCGACCATGCTGGACGAGAACGGTGCAGCTTGATCCAGGGAGAGTTCAATCAAAAGTTGCTGAGATCCATCCATCCAATCGAATGGGATCTTGTGGTGTGTCACAACGTGCTGCATCTGTATGAACCCGACAACCAAGTGAGCCTGCTGCGATTACTGGCTCAAAGCACAGCCTTCAATGGCTCACTGCTACTAAGCGGTTATAGCGAGCCCTCTGAGCAAAAGAGCACGCAACAGATGCTGGAAATTGGGCTTCAGCGCCTTCGCGACCGTCGTCTCAGTGACGATCAGGTCGAAGCGATACGAAGGAGTCGGAATAGGGACGTGTTCTCGATTGACTCCCACAGAGTTTCATCTGTGCTGTCCGCCGAAGAGCTGACACCTGCACTTCAGCTCTATCAAGGCCTGTTTTCAAGACTCTGGTTGAGCAGACGACGAGGAACTGAAATGGGTTAGGTGTCTTTATTTTGATTTTCCTATGAAAAATCAAATCATTTATAACCAAGCTTTGTGGTAGCAAATGACAGCATCGTGACGGTCTATATCTAGACAGGTGAGCTGATGGAGATCAAGCCCTCAATGAGTTTTTCTAGTCGCAGCATAAAAACACCTGAAAGCTGGTTTCATGATCATTTGAGCAAAGCCACCAATTTAAATATCACCAAGACGATAACAATCATGCAGGAAGACCCAAGGGAAGCCGCCCAATATTTACTACTTCCAATCGATGGATTCCGCGCACTAACAGCGCATTGCCTGGTACTCAACGGAGTTGAAGTTCAACTCAGCGACGAACGACCCGGACCGAATACACTGATCCCACAACCTAAACCCAATTAATCATTCATATACCAGTTGACACCAATTCAAGGTTGACGTTGTCCCACAAAATCAAAGAAAAGCACGAAGGGATCTGATGCAAGTAAAGAGGTTTAACATCGTCAAGTAAATGAAGATTGGCATAATGGCAATCGCGAAGCCGATAATTAGGAATTCTCTCAGAGAGATGATGGATATGATGATATGCAATATCAGCGGTGAACCAATTCAGAATTGGCGGTAGTTGAAGGAAAGACGATCCTTCAATAGCGCCTTTGAAATAGCTCCAATCCTTCTCATTACTGGCATAAGACCCAGGAAAGTTATGTTGAACAAAAAACACAGCAATCATCAAAGCAGCGCTGGCACTCATCGCGCATACATAAAGAAGCCAAAAGTGCCAATGTCCAATTGCCCCTCCAATCATCCACCAACACCAAAAAAGAACGGCAGAATTTGCGATGGTGTCGTAAACCTCACCTTTGGTATAGAAAAAGCTAGATTGATGACTTCCAATAATTGAAAAAATATTGGGCAAATTTCCCTTAGAAACAGAACTAAAAAACTTTTTGAAACTTACAACAAGACATTCAAAAAAACCTAAAAAGAGAGCAATCCTGGGTTTAAGAATAAGGTAATAAAAACCTCCGGGGAAAAGCAGTAATGGGTGACGCAGAATTTGATAAAAAGCCTTCTCACTTGATCTCTTCGATTCGTATTGTTCGCGCGTCGTCAAAGCTGAAGGTCCTCTGTAGCGGTCCCAATTGCCATTATATTTGTGATGAAAGGCATGGCCTCGAGACCAAGGGTGATGGGGTATCCCATGAATAAGACTGAGCCCAAAAGCAACAATTCGATTCAAACTTTTCGAGCGGAATAAGCTGTGATGTCCACAGTCATGCATCAATGAGAAGCTGCGACTCAACAGAAGAACAATGAGAACAAAAAGGATTGGAGCAGTCAATACCGATATGAAATTAAACGAGTTAGTTACGACAGAAAAAAGAAATGCACACAAAGCTAAAGGCACAACAGTATTAAAAACCTGCCATATGGCAATACGATCATCGCTAGCCATAAAGGACTTGAGATCAAAATCAACTCTTCGAACAGGTCTTGATTTTTTGGCGCGGGTGACGGAACTATTCAAATGATTGTTGCATTTTGGTCTTTTGTCTTGGGTGAAGCTCCGATCAATTTATCGAAAATTCCTCAATTACGTTGGATCATTTGGACCAGATAAGGACACTTTGGAGATGAATGGGGTGATTAGTGGACAGATTCCAGTGAGGGCAGGCCATCTGCATGATGCCTGCTCGCCTGCAGGCTTGTCTTAGGTCCATACACTGTGCCGGCCACAACACGAGCAGCGACCATAAAGAGAGATGGGAGATGCCTGGAAAGGCTCCTGGGCACTCAGTCGTGGCAGGTCAACGACCAGTGATGCACGGAAGACGGACCAGCAACCAGACAGCCAACGAAAATCAGACCATGCTGGGACGACATGCTGCGAACAGCCTTGAAACCCATCAGCGTGATTATCGTCGTTTTCAGCGGCTTCCTCGCCGGTGAGTTGATTACGCAAGCTGCTGATAACGAAGGCGAGCAAAGCGAACTGAGCGAAATCAGAGCACAGGAATGCACCAACGAGCAAGCCGAGACCTGGGAGGTTTCCTCAAACGAACAGGTTCAAAAACAAAACTGCCAGCAGTGACTGCGCTCTCCTAAGCAACCATCGTCTCTGTCCTACCAAATCAGGACAGGGGCGGAGACAGTCCGAATCTTCCACCTCTCTACCGCTTTGGGCTCTAGATCCAACACTCAACTCCGTTAAATTAATCAGAGAAATCGGGAATCGATGAACAACCTCGATCTTGAAGTCGTGAACGTGCTTTTTTTTCAACAGATGCTCGAAGCTGTTGAACAGGAAAGGTGGGAAGAAGCAGCGATGACTCTTTACAAGCTTTATGCCATTGAAGAAGGAGAGCGTTTTGACGATCTCAATAACGAAACCGCTGAACCAACTCCTGCATTAGAAGCAAAAGCTGCCTAGAAACTGACCAACTCTCTGAACACAGCTGTAACCAGCGCTTCTACAGCAACACAAGCAAATCTTCAGCACACAAAATCAGCTTGTAGCCACAAAAACTTATCATAAATCAATCAATATTTCGACTCTAAACATCTACTCAATCCAAAACTCAGCTTTCAAAGCTCTAGCATCCTGAAACAGCTGCCCAACGGCAAGCTCTCGCAGTCGTGAATCAAGCCATCGATGTAGGCGAACAGTCTTATATGGGATGTTGAGAAGACCGTCGGATGGCAGGTTCTCCTCGTAGAGAATCGTCACTATCTAGACAGTATGGACCAAATTTTAAAAAAAGTATTCCTCACCGTGTGCCATGGCATCTGATCCAATTATCTCAGCCTATTGCTCCAGAAAACAGGCTAACGCGTGGAAACACGTTGTTCAGCGAACAGACAGGAGGATGATTTGATCACGAGTTAGATTCAGCAAGCATCTAATTGCTTTCGGCAAACGCCGAAAGCAATAACATCAAGCAAAACAAATAATAAGGATGTGTATTAGGCCCATTATGCGACCTTAAATATAATGTTCAGGAAATAAAAGGTGTTGAGCCTTACACAAAAGGAGCAGGCCATCGACCACAGCAGAGCTTCAACAACTAAGAATCATGCTGGTGAAGCTTATGGAGCCTTTCAACAATTGTTTTTTGTAGTCGGTCTTTTTTTGAAGAAAGCCAGGTGCTGACATTAGCTTTCTCCTCGGACGTGAGATTCATTTTTTGAACATAATCTTTTGTAGCATCCCAAACGAGCGCTCCAAACTCCTTGGAATGCTTCAGCCTTTCAGCGACGCCTCCATGAAGATCATCTTCATCCAAGAGAGGGTGAGTTTCAACAATCGCTGTCACATCAACCGTTTGAGGATCTGAATTCTCCGACATTGGACTTAATGACAACCAACCAATGCATAGCAAGCTCTGCGGCTCAGGGCAGATGGGCACTACACCAAGACGATTAACTTGACAAAACGACAAAGAAACAACGTGACACTATAAGCGATGAATCGATTCCATTCATTGTGATCATGCTGCAGGACCATATTCAGAGAGCTCAGCAGCTGTAGGACTCATTGCTTTGGCCAGGATCAGCAGGTCAGTCGCCAGTCCGTGTTCACCCTCACGCAGGAGCAGTTTCCTCAGACAAATCACGTCACCATAATCAGCGGCGGCTGTACCGTTAATCAGACCGCGGGCGGTCCCACGGGCAACAGCCAGTTGAAGCGTCATGCTCATACTTCCAGGCTGATCCATGCTCGGGAGTTAGTCGCTGTAACCCCCTACAAAGCTCCTGAATTCAGAGTTTTTCCATAAAGCAGCTACCAGCGAAGGCAAAAAAAACCCGAGTCGTAAGCGAAGGTGTGTTACTGGAACTACATAACTCAAGGCAAGTCAAGGCTTCTCATGGATCCAGGATGGGGTCTTAGGTGAAAAATCAGCCAAACAGCAGGGGCTGAGACAATCAAACAAGAAAGGCATATGATCCCAGACACACAATTCTCTACAGGTCATGCGTAGACGCACAAGCTAAGCAAATCGGCGAAAGATGAAGAAATCAGGAAGGATTAGGGCTTATTAAACAAAGCATTAGCAATGCGTCAACGAAAAAGAAGTCTCAAGACACTTTCTTCCACATCACAACAGCTTTCGAGCCACAACAGCAGTCTTCCATCAGCGAAAATATCAAAATGAAAAATGAAATCAAAATCATCTCAGGCTTCTTGATTGTGAATTCAATGATCATTTCAAGCGTTGTTCTTCTCTACATGAGAGGTGGTATGAAGTTTGAGAAAGTTCTTGACCACCTTATTAATTGAATTTTGCTTTGAACCATCACCAAAGTTTGAGCAAACTGATTACCTTTTAAGTAAAAATTCTGTCTAAAAAACGAAGTTTGAAATCCGTAAAATCTCTCTAGGTATAGCCTGTCTAAACACTGATTATCAAGCAATACAAAACATATACTAGTAACTGAAGCTTCGCTTTAGCCACAGCGGAAGGTTGTTAGACACATTGCTGCAGGCTTATAAATACAGGTGTAACTAAACGCTGATAGTTAGTCTACTCTCAGCCGTGATCAAAAGGGTTAAATTAATCGATTTGATCAATATACTGATCCACCAACTAAAGAGCAATGAACCCTTCTGGAAATACTTCATGCCAGTTGTCTTTCAAATATCCAAATCTCTTCCTGGCTTCCTGCAGAGATGAGTGGTGGCTGTCAAGCTGCTCCTCGTCATTAAGCCAGAAAAGGATAAGACAATTGTCATACGACAAATTCATGTCATTTATAAATGTCTTTTAAAAAGATAAGTGTTTCCATTGAACACAATCTTATAGAAATCAAGGTGAATTAGGCTCTGCCAAAGCTGTTCTGGATTATGGCGCTTCAACAACAGCTTAGGAAGACATCCCCTAGAAAGAGACATCCAGTCTTTGACAAACTGTTCCAACACGTCTCCTTCAGTACCCTTATACTCAGAGAAGAATAAGTCTAAAAATTGAGCCGAAGTACTGATATTATAGTCTGCCAAAATTAAAAGAAAGCTGTCGACTTCTTTTTGATCATCAATAAATTGGGTACGATCGGAGATTAAATCGACAAGCCCCTGCTCGATCAAGCTTTTTGATTCATACCAACTTGAAAAGCTAACCATGGCACCAGTCAATTATTTTGAGATCCTCGTCGCCTTCCTTAAACAAGTCAACGGCAATACCATTAAACCAAGCAACAAATTCCAAAGAGTAACATTCTCCGTGAGGTGTTTTTGTATAACTACCGCTTGAAAAATCTAATCCATCCTTAGTTATCGAAAAGGCTTCGGCATGATGAATATAAATGGCATAAGCGTAGTTTTTCAAGCATTGTGCACGATCAGCATCATCCAAGCCACAGTCATTGATCCAGAGTTCAATATTATCACCAACAAACATCCTCAGCTGGTACTTTTCGGCTATCCTGCTCGAAATAAATAACAAGCCTGAATGATGATGATCATTCCAATAATATCCACTTTCATATCTCGAATAGTCCTTGGAATCCTCAATTAGATCATCTTTAATGGAATAGAACTTCTCTTCCCATCCTCGGTTGTCTGGTGGCTGGCTGCTTTGCATCTAATCAGAATAGTTCATTGTAAAACACAAAAGCCATAGCACTCGCTCTATCAAGTGAGGTGTATGGAGTCAATGGAATAGAAGCAAGCCACATTAAAAATCACGATTTTAGCCTAAAATTCATATGGGCTATTATGCCTGGTATTAACAGCGATTGCACCACGCTGAATCACGCCAGAGATCATTCTGTAAACCTGTCTTTGTTGCAAACCCATAACCCATCACGCGTGGTCAAAAGCATCAGCCTCATCCGATGAAACAATTTCTACAGAAGACTCGAGATCAAGCAGTGTGGGAGCAAGCTATATCCAAACAATATCATCGGTCGCGTCCGAGCAGGATATTTAAGTAGAGACGCTGGTGCCCATACAAAGTAAGTGATCATCATGACGTCAAGCCGAAGCAATTGGAGCGGATGGACATCGCAGTAGCGAGGCTTGGTATGCCTTGCATCATTCGATGCACAACCATGACTGGTGTTCTCCAGGTCAAGTCCTGGTGGGCAAGTCGGGTGATTGATTGTGATGGGTCTGCTCATGAACCAACTCGCTCATCCGTATTCACCGGCTCCCTTCATCGTCGATCTCATCGAAAACGACACATCGATGGGGATTATCCGCTGCAAATAGGATCGACATCTGTTGAATGTTCTGCGTTTCGTCTGGCAGGCCATGGTATGAAATTCCCTTAGCGATCGACCCCAGTGACAGGGTATCCGGAATCTTCTGAAGCTCTGTACAGTGTTCTGAAAGGTTTTTCACCGCCTCTTCCTCAGAATCTGCTGCGACTTTCCAGAGGACGTCGACTTCGACGGGAGTTGTAATCAAGTAGGTAGGGCTCATTGAACTTCCACAGACCCATGAATTGTGCGTTGATGCTGTTGCGTTGTCAGGTTTTTGTTACCACTCCAACATGCAGTCACGCACCATGGTGCAGTTCATTGCTGATGCACAAGTCCAATGATGAGGCCCTTGCGGCCACCAAGTAATCAGCCAAACAACATTTGCAGGCTTTGAGTAACTAGAGCGTCAACGCAGTGAATCAACACTGGAATTACGCACCAACTTACAAATAGAGAAAAACTAAAAAAGAATGGCAAAACATCCAAGACTACTTACTGAACAAAGAAGTGCACCGTACGAAACCTGTAAAAAACATCAGACGCCTCAATGAGTTTGTTCGTCAGAGCAGGAAACAACCTGAGACAATCATTCAAAAGGTTGAAAAACAGGAGACAAAGTTCGAAGAATATCTAACAAAGAGACTCTGCTGCAGGAGCTTTGCTATTTTGTGATTAATGCGACGAAACCGTTTCCTTGCCTATGGTGAGATGAATATAGAGAGATCTATAGTCCATGAGCATCAACTGGTTAGGCGTTGGTACATTAGTCCTCACAATAGCTCTAGCTTCATATATCAGTTTTAGGCAAAAACAATCTTTCTTTAATCACTAACAAAAAAGTAGTTATTAATTAATCATATCAACAAAAGACAATAAAGCCTCACTTCGTGAACAAGACAATCAGCAACGAAATGGTGCTCAGAGCTATCACACCATAAAGCCAAACTTTACGACTATATTTGCTGTTAAAATCGTGAACCCAGTTCGGAACACCATCAGACACAAAGAGGATAGTGAGACCAAGAAGAAAGAATATAGGAATACCTAAGGCAATTAAAAGATCCATTGAATACGTAGGAGAATGCTAATCATAACTGACACCTTAAAGGATATTGTTTTAATCCACAAGATCATTACCTACCAACTAATCTCTTTACAAAAGAAAAACAAAAAACAAAAAAGTGTTGATAAAGATGAGCCTATACACACCTTAGCCTTGAAAACAAAGCAGCTTTTCAAGGATATTGCCATCAATAATGAATTGCAGTTCTTTGAAACTTCTAATTGGATCATCCATCCTCTCTGGCTCGAGAACATAGAATCCGACACGTAGATAGAAATAATCCGGCAGCAGGCTTAGGCCATTAAGCAAATAATCCAAAAACAAGCCATTAGACAGTTAAAAAGTGATAAGAAAAGTGGTATCGTGGCACTAAAAGCATGATACCAACTAAAAATATTCCCATAACTATTATTCTCATCACCGATTAGAAGCAAAAAACTTAATGCAAAACCAAGGTAATCATAAGATTGAACTAAGAATAATTCAAAAAACGACTTACACGATTAATCTATCAGTCACTATATGCATCCATTCATCTTTCAAGGTAAAGCAAGCCTAAGTTAAAGCAAATAAAAACTTCCTTCGAAAACTAAAGTGATTCAGAAAGCCTGCTAAGCTAAAAACAACAAAGAGATGAGAAACGCCAACTACGAAAGCATTGCAAAGGCAAAAGGTCTCATTATCCTGAAACAATTAGGGAATCGAAAAATCAAATTCTTTCCAAAGTTTTATCCGTTCACACACCTCAATTTAAGACCAGGCTATGCAACTTACTCGTAATTTCGTTGATAATGCCATACAATTGCTTGAGGCTGGCGCTATTGACGAGTTCCTAGCCAATTACATAGCTGAAGATGTCCAATGGATTATCACGGGTTCAAGTGTACTTAGTGGCACTTATTCATCAAGAAAGCATTTTATCAATACCGCGATCTTAAGGTTAAAGTCTTCATTAGATGGCAACATTCAATGGAAAGTAAAGAGTGTAATCATTGATGGTCCCGTTGCTGTACTAGAAATGACTTCAAAGGCGGTTTCCAAGCAGGGAGAACCTTACAATAACCAATACGTTTGGATACTAGAGTTTAATGGCAAAACATTTAATAACGTACGAGTGTATTTTGACGATGTCTTGGTTGACAAGATTATTAAATAAATAACACTTCAGCAAACGATCTAAGCCGACATCATATAGGCGGTACATATGTTCGAACTTTACACTAACCAAACATTATCCTTGCGCCTAAGAGTATTAAAAATTATGCATTTTAAAGGAAAGTAAAGTACATGGATTGAGGAATGCGAACAGAAATTTTGCACTTACGATTATGCCGACTAACAATAGTTCCTAAAATTCACTTCACAAATGAAAACAATAGTGAACATATACCATGTAATTAAAGATTCACTTGGGCACATTAGAAACTTTAAGAGGCTCTTATAGGATGGTCATAAATTTACTCTTTCCACGATACGGTAAACTTTAGATATCATAAATATCAGAATTGTAAACGCGTTTTTAAAATGGTCTTAAAGTTGGCATATTAAAAGATCATTACCCCTCTTATTAAAGGAGAACGGTTGAAGGTGATAGCTAAAGAAGCTGTCTTTTCCGCCTAAACATAGGGAGGCAATGCTCATGCTTCAGAGACACGACTGAATTCCATAGCCTGCAGATGCTTAATAGACATATTCATACCTTATGCCATAAACAGGAATAACACGTGGATGGCGGTTGACCTCATGTTGATATGCCCGCAGTTCGCTTCGGTGGTTATGAGTGTCACGGCGGATGTCCCTGCGTAGCTGCCTCAACCTCAACTCATGCCTTAACTTATTTTTATTGCTTCGCGCTTCAGCTGCAGGAGCTAGAACAAACATTGTGGAACCAACTAAACCAATACACAGAACAGATGCGGTTACTTTGAAGGCCTTGTTGAAAAATGTCATGGATTGAAGAAGTGAATATGGGGGAGTCTCCCGCCCTGGATCACTCCAAGATCACAGACAATCTGGTGAACACAGTGCGGGACTCTGGTGCAGACACCTAGAAGTTCTGGTGAACTTCTGGTGAAAAGCACAAATCCCTCTTCGAAGTCTCAAGAGCAACAAACCATCGTAGGAAGAAAGGCGGTAATCAATGTCAGTCATGGCAGCTGATAACTGAAGGGTTGGTGGTCAACCAAGCTCACCGCTATTTTTGGGATACGCCTACCGACATGTATCGATGACCCCAACCGCCTCAATCAATGACCCGTAAAAGGCCTTCGGCTAATACTGATGCTCCTAATATGAATGCGATCATATGCAGACTTGGTGAACTTAAGATTAATATAGGTTTCAAACCCAGATTAAAAATAATATTGCAAACCATACACCTGTAAATTAGGTTCCTGATATGTTTTTTCAAAATTGATTTACAGTAGTTTTGAAAACTCAATATCCTGGGTCATTAATGAGATCTTTGATCAAACAGATCAACGCTTATGGGATCCTGTTCTGAATATGGCAGGTAAAATTAAGCTTGCTGAAACCTGTCAGATACATGAATGTTTGCTTGAATTTCACCATGATATTCACTTAGCCATTGATATATCATTTGGCGTTTTATCATCAGCAGCACTTTTGCCTAAAGAATTCATGCCAACCTGGTGGGACTTATATGTGGATAGATGCGACCAAATTGTACCCAATACAAATCCTCCAGAAGGGATTAATACAAGCAATGCCAGTACCCAATATCGAAAAAAAAATACATCGTTCGATTGTGCATTGCCTGACTTTCATTATCTTGAGTTTGATGTTTTTGAGAATTCAATTCGTCTGGGAGGTGTATTTCAAAGATTAGACAATCTTGAGACTGAGGTGCCAGCGCAGATGTTAAATGAAATCCTTGATTATTGCCTAGCTGTTCAGGGGAGGTCAACTCGAACGAACAATTATCAAAAAATGATGAAGGATATCTTTGAATCTCTTGGCTGCCCGTATTGGATTGGTCTGATGATTGGGCGAGGAGAAATGGTGAAACTAATTTTTAAATCTTCCGTATCGCTTGACAATATTAAACCTAATTTCTGGAAGTGGTTCACATCAGAATTTAGGATTTCATTTGAAAATACGATGAAATATTTTTCTTCGCTTGAACACACTAGTGTACGCTGCTGTATTGACTTATGCTTATCAAATCCATCAAATCATCCAAGACTTTGTTTTGAAATCTTCCCAAGCAGTCGGGTAAAAGAGTCAACGAGCTGGTCTATTTTAAACTGTCTGAAACAGCATTTCAACTTGAGTGAAAATTTGAGACTCCAGATATGCAATTTATACGCTAACGTGCCACGAGGAGTTAGAAAAACTCCATTTAGTCATATTTTCCCATGTCCGCAATTGCCTTTTAACAATATTGCAGCTGTCTTTAGTCACTACAAAATTTGTCTTGAGAAAAACAAGCCAGCTGAACTAAAGACTTATGCCCATGTTATTTCGGAATTGTAGGATCGGTTGTAATTGAGTCCTTTGTTTTGCACTCACACATTTTATTTCCGAGCAATATCCCATCTGAATACATAAATCTTTTATTGCCTTGAATAGTCTTGTCTGAGACGGCAACTTGATCTATTCCTGCACTGGTCGACCAAACCAAGGTTATTAAAATCAAAATGTGCTCTAGAAAAACCTAAGCAGTCGTAGTTAATGGAAAATGTTAATAATCAGCATAAAGGGTACTAAAGAGTGGCCAAAAGCTCTGACATACATTCAATTCTTCGAGGTTTACTTACATATCAAGAAATTAATTGCGTTGCAGATTTATAACTATGATTTTTAACAATGCCACTCCACTCATCAGCTATTTGAGCTGCAGTAATTTTTACTACAGATTAATATGGCAATAGAGAGGTTTTCAAGAATACGTTGAGATGTTGCAGGGACGTGTGAAACGTCAATGACATTGACAATTAGTTCCAATCTGGAGCCGCTGCAGTTCCTTGGCCATAACCCCAGCAGGTGTTCATCCAACATCCACCTGCTACGTGTTCTAACTCCTCTTTACTAATCTCACTGAGCTTATCAGAAGTTATTTCACAGCCATATGCTTTGGCAAGACTCACAACTTCTTCAAAAGACTTAGCTGCTTTGAGCTTTTCCTGAAGGTGGGTATCACCTTTAGCATTGGCAAGGAAGACCTTGAGTTGTTCCTCAGACATTGGTGTCTTGCGAGTTCTCTGAAAGTACCCGTAAAGACAAGAGATGCCAATCCTTCGATTGAGGGATATTTCGCCGTGGCTGTCTGGCCCTCAATACTGCATCTGAAGGATTGAAACTGAACCATGTGTTTAATAGCTTAGACAAAAACCAAGCTTGACCAATGACTGATAAAACATCCAAGAAGAACGCCAATGCAAATCAGAAAAGCCTCGGCAACAATGAGATCAGATGATGATTCGCCAGGCTCAAGTCGAACTGATAACAGAAGTATTAAAATGTTCATGAATGTGTTGAATGAAGCACATCACATCACATTCGCTCAAAAGAAATAGCCCTTTATTGGAATCGTAGCTAGCAGTGAAAGCAAAGAAGATCATGAGCTACCAACATGGAGAACTCAAAGCCAAAACTGGACCTAGAGACAAATCTTGGACATCGACTCGATCAACGGAAGATGAAAGGGCTCGAATTACCGCGATATGAGCTATCAAAAGCCGGAATTCAAGGGGATCTGGCCTATCGGCTGATACACGACCATCTAATGCTTGACGGCAATGCAATGCTCAACCTTGCCACATTTGTAGGCACGTGGATGGAGCCTGAAGCTCTGAATCTAATGCGCGAGTGTGTTGATAAAAACATGATTGATAAAGACGAATATCCACAAACCGCCGAACTGGAGAATCGTTGCATACGCATGCTTGCAAGGCTCTGGCATGCTCCTGATCCTGATCAGGCAATCGGCACATCAACCACGGGATCAAGTGAAGCCTGCATGCTTGGCGGAATGGTGCTGCGGTGGCATTGGCGACAACGTCGTAAAAAACAGGGATTGGACGACACTCAGCCCAATCTTGTGATGGGAACCAATACCCAGATCTGTTGGGATAAGTTCTGCGCCTATTTCGATGTCGAGCCTCGAATGGTGCCAATTTCCAAGAATCATCTGCAAATGACAGCTGAGGGGGCAATTGCTGCATGCGATGAAAATACAATTGGCGTCGTAGGCGTGCTTGGTAGCACCTTTGACGGCAGCTACGAACCGATTAAGGCAATCCAGGAAGGGCTTGACCTTGTACAGCAAGAAAAAGGGCTTGATATTCCCATTCATGTCGATGGCGCATCTGGCGCTTTTGTCGCACCATTCAACAGTCCAAGTCTACTCTGGGATTTTCAACTTCCTCGAGTCAAGTCAATAAATACGAGTGGGCATAAATATGGTGGGGTCGTACCAGGAGTTGGCTGGGTACTCTGGCGTGAACAAGCTGATTTGCCGGAAGAACTTCGCTTTAACGTTAATTATCTGGGGGGGCAAATGCCTACGATCGGGATGAATTTCTCACGACCGGGAGCACAAATTGTTGGTCAGTACTTTAACTTTATCCATCTTGGTCACGAGGGATACTGCCAGCGGATGGCTTCGCTTGAAAGTACAGCTTCTTACATTGCTGACTCGATTGAAGCCATGGGAACGATGAAACTTTTAAGCCATCCAAAAGGCCAGCTTCCCGTTTTCGCTGTTGCAGTCTCTGAAACAGTCACCAAGTGGACCGTATTCCAGATGTCAGATCGATTACGAATGCGTGGATGGCAAGTACCTGCATACACAATGCCAGCCAATTGCGAAGATCTAGCCGTTCTACGTTTTGTGATTCGAGCCGGTTTCACAAGAGACATGGCTGACCTATTACTTCAAGATATTCGAAATGCAATCGAATGGTTCGAGAAACTGAATCTTCCTATGCCTGACCCAAATCCAGAGCATAAACCATTCCATCATTGAAAACCGATGACTTATAAAAAAATCTGCATATCAAATCAACAATGATGGATCCAAATTCGTTCCAACATTATGCGACGCGTTTACTTGCCATTGGCAATAGCGTCTCAGCCCTGGGTGCATTTTTAATGCTAACTCAGGGGATTCCTCGTAAAAAAGTTAATCATCTAATCTTGATCAGTAGCATTGCATGTTTAGTCACACTTATTCTCTTCTTACTTGTTGGAACACGAATTCTTGATTTTTTCGGGATCTCCGTCGGTGCATTTCAGATCACAGGTGGATTAATCCTAGGTCGTATTGGACTTGGGATGCTGGACTCTAAATCTGATAGTACATCTGATCAAAATGATAATGATGTCAAAAATCAAAAACAAGATCTGAGCGACACAGAATTTTATTCAGCTGCTGTAGTTCCACTCGCAATCCCACTGACAGTGGGAGGTGCGACACTTTCAGCCGTTGTTCTCTTTGCGGATACTGCCGCCCGCACAGGCACATTTTTTGATTTACTTGCAGCGATTATTGTCTTAGTAGTTGTTAACTATCTAATATTTAGATTCAGCAGCAAAATCATGACCCTACTCGGCTCAATGGGTATGGAAATTTTCATCAAAGTCATGGGGCTATTTATGCTATCAATAGGCATTCAGTTCCTAGCCCAAGGAATTGGATATTTTTACTTGAAATATCGAGACGTATCAGTTGCCGTGCTTGGATGGTAATCATTGCCAGTGCCAAGGTATACCTAATTAGTAGTTCAGCAATTGACGATAGTCGCTTATTACACCCTATCAAGAACAAATGAGTTCGAATGGTGAACGAATTCGTTTCATAGCCCTTTATAAATCAGAGCAGCAATCAATACAGAAGCACAAAATGTATTAAAGTTGCAACTATCGGTCAATCCCTTGCTAGCTTCAAAGAGTAGCTAGTCATGTCATCGAAGACACATCAAGTCAAATGACAAACAAAAGTTTTTTCAATAAAATCCAACGGTACGCGCCACTGGCCCTAAGTACCATTCTTTCAATGGCCGTACTAGAAGCAAAAACAAACCCGAGTTTTGCCGACGATAAGTATGATCCATGCTGGATACACACAGATTGCGAGAAACCAGTTGGCTACAGCAATGATCCCAACTCATCAATGGGAATCGGCTGGTATTGCACCGACGGAAAGCTAGTTACATCATCAACCGAGCTTGATAGCTGTGAAATATTGAAGGGTTGTACAGCTGAGTCAGGAAGGTCGCCCCAATATGTCCCCAAAATGTCCGAGGGAGGTCAAGCAGCCTGGCGCTGTGCTGACAATGCATTTATACACACAAATTGCTCTGCAGCTGGTTGGTCCAAAGATGGAGGAACAATGGGTATTGGATGGTACTGCGATGATGGCAAATATGTAGACAAAAATACTGAATTTGACAAGGCATATATTCACCCCGGATGCCCAGCCGTTGAATACAATAAAACATTCCAGGCATGGATCTGCAAAAACTAAACCATAGCGTTTGTAGAATTCAGCACTAACGGTGACGCAATTATTAGATTTATCGTTCAGCAGATTCGCAAAGTCTAAAATTTCACTAGTGTTAATTATTTTTGCTCACGCAAAAGTCCTGAGACAATAGAGCAAGTGTGAAATACAAGTCCCACGCTATGCAGGCGGGGACTTGTATGCACAAAAGGCGATATTGATTAAGAATGGATAGGAAGCGAACCCATTCTTTTTTACCACCAGCTCGTGTCCAAATAGTGGTCATCATCTATATCACGACCTCCTGAAATTGTTTCAAGAAGCTCATCCGTTAGCTCAATGGTTTCATTTTGAGTGTTTTGTTCAGTCATGGTTTCAGAATGAGTTGAGTGTGTAATTTGTGTTGGGGCTGTTACCCGCTCGACTCCTTCGAGTTCACATCTGTTCTGGTGTAGCCCAGTGCATAGATCTGGTGCAGGCCCTGCGAAGTTCTGGTGAGCCTCTAGTGAATAACTCAGAACACAGTGCCTAACGAAGCTCAGCGCGTCAGGAAACAGGTCAGTGTTGATCCTCAGGGTCAATGCCGAGCTCGTGACCTACAGCATCCATCGCAGTTAAAACTCGGGAGCAGGAAGCTCATAAAATTAATTGCTGTGGGGTAAACCCAACCTCTGGCAATAGAAATAGGTTTTTTTAGACACGCATTGGTAGGTTTCTACCACAAATTAATTTTCAACACGTCGAAAAATGAGCAAGTTAATAAACAACAATTGATAAGCAAAGTACTTGAGATTGATCTTGGAACCACAAACAGCTATGTCGCAGTTGTAGAAGGTGGTTCTCCCGTGGTAATAGCTAATGCAGAGGGTTTCAGAACACACCACTCTATTGCTGGTAACACCAAGAGTGATGAGAAGTTGTGAGGGCAGATCGCCAAGAGACAGGCGATGATAAATCCTGAAAACACCTTCTATTCAATCAAGAGCCTCATTGGAGGGATAGCAGATGAGGTATCATCACAACTAACCCCAGTTTCCTATGGGGTGAAGGCTTCCGAGAATGCAGTGAAGATTGACTGTCCTCAGCTGGGTATGCAGTTCTATCCCGAAAAAATATCTGCCAATGTCCTTCGCAAGTTGGCAAAGGATGCTTCCACCTATCTAGGAGATAAGGCAACCGAGGCATTGATTACGGTTCCTGCTTACTTCAACAACTCACAGAGACAGGCAACTCAAGACGCTGGAAAGAACGCTTGACTAGAAGTCCTGTGAATCATCAACGAACCCACTGCTGCTGCCCTTGTTTATGGGCTTAAGAAACAACAGGCGGGCAAGATCCTAGTTATTGACCTCGGTGGTGGAACCTTTGATGTCTCAGTCCTGGAGATTGGTGATGGGGTGTTTGAAGTCCTCTCCAGTTTTGGTGATGCCCACTTGGGTGCGATGAGTCTGATGCTGTGTTGGTTGAGCACCTTGATGAGACCTTTCAGAAAGAGGAATGCACTGATCTGAGACAGGATCCACAAGCTTTGCACCGATTGACTGAAGCTGCTGAAAAAACAAAGATTGAGCTCTCCTCCAGCAGTCAGTCAGAGATCAACCTTCCCTTCATCACTGCAACAGATACAGGCCCTAAGCAGCTGAACATCACTGTCACCAGAGCCAAGTTTGAAAAGCTCTCCTCTGGATTGATTGAACGCTGTAAGCAACCAGTGGTTCAGTGCCTCCAGGATGCAGGCATCCAATCCAGCGACATCGATGCAGTTGTCATGGTGGGTGGTAGTTCAATGATTCCCTCTGTTCAGGAACTGGTGAGGTCCCTCACTGGGAAAGACCTGAACCAAACGGTTAACCCTAGTGAGGTGCTTGCTGTTGAAGCCGCCATTCAGGGGGGTGTTGTCTCTGGTGAGGTGAAAGACATCCTTCTAAGAGATCCATCTTCTCCAGGCTGAGCGAGAGATGGTGACCGTCGACAAGTCACTTGGGCAATTCCGTCTGGATAGGATTCCTGCTGCCCCAAGATGTATTGCTCAGATTGAAGTGGAGTTCGCCGTTGATGCCAATGGGATCCTGTCTGTCACAGCTAATGACAAGGGATCTAGCAAGGAACAGTCCATTACCATCTCTGGTGTTTCCACTCTCAGTGACTCTGACTTGGAACAGTTGGTCAAGGGTGCTGAAGCCAATGAAGAAGCAGACAAGGCCAAGCGTGAACTCATTCACAGGAAGAACCAGACAGAAGCACTGACTGATCAGAGGCAAAAGCAGGTTGATGAATTGGAAAACGACGTCACTCCTGAGCTCAAAACCAAGGTTGAACTGGTGATTGGCGAACTGAAGCAGGCATTGCAAGAAGATGACTCCACCAAGATCAAGGCAGGATTGGAAGCACTCCAAACAGCCCTGATGGAGATGGGTCTGTCGGTTTATCAGTCACAGAAACAACCACCAACCACAGGTTCCTCTAAAGAACCCATTGATGCTGAAGTAATTGATGTCTGATCAAAGAACACACCGTTCAATAGGCGGGGTTTATTTTTGGGATGTAATGCCAGGAACTCTTGTCAAAGCTGGAATTTATTGGCACATTGAATGTATCCACTTCACATCAAAACAATGCTAACTGGTGCAGATCTCCTTGCAAAAGTCAAGGACTTAGGAGATGTCTCCAAGACTGACTTGGCTACAGCCTGTGGTTATGTCTCCCAAAAGAAGGATGGTTCTGACCGTGTGAACTTTACGGCCTTCTACGAGGCACTGCTGAACGCAAAGGGCATCGAACTGGGTGGTGGGTCAGCAGGTATTGGCAAGGGTGGAAGGAAGCTTTCCTATACAGCGAAAGTTCAGGGAAACGGTAACTTGCTCGTCGGTAAGGCCTACACAGCAATGTTGGATCTGAACCCAGGTGATGAATTCGAAATCAAATTGGGTCGTAAAGCGATTCGTCTGATCCCTGTGGGTAGCGAGGAAGAAGGCGAGGAGTGAGCTAACTCCAGAACTTTGCATCAAAAGACAAGGCAGGTTTGCTCGTCAGCACTGCCTTGTCTTTGCCGCAAAAACAACAAAGTGGTTGCAAGCCAGGAGGGATCTCTCTACAGACCAACCTTCCGATCTATGAAGCCCCCCCCTGTGGAAGTTAAGCAATCCACAACTCAAGCCAACGCCGCTGCTCGGTGTTGATCCGTGGAGAATTGAACGAAGGCTCTTACTGGGCGAGTGGTCGATACAGAGCGACATCAACATTTGGCGGCATCAGTATCGAGAGGGGGGATTTCGTTCCTTGCAGAGTGGCTGATTGGAGAGTGATGTTCTCAAAACCAGTAGACAAGCAGGTTGGTCTTGAGATTCCAGAGGTTGCTCAGTGGAAGCTTGTACCTAGTGACCCGAGATGACTGCTATTACAGAGAAGACCCTGGAAAGGCTGATGACTGAAGAGCAAGCCAAGCAGAAGGACAGGAAGAAAGAGATGTCGAAGATGGAGCTTGAAGGCATATCCGGCTCTGGGGCTCCCGCACGTGATCGAGCTTCGGGAATAGCCAATCCAATCATTGGTGAAGTCCCTGCTCCCAATTATTCTCTAACGGTGGAAGATTTAAAGGGTGTATCTGGAGGTGGAGCAGCGAACCAAACGGTCTCGTCTAGAGCAACTAACCCTGTATCTCAGGATGTGCTTGACCACCTGGACCCGGACATTTAAATAGTTATTCATCTATCACTATGGAAGAGCCCAAGGGAAGCAAATCACCTGAACTCAGCGAGAAGGAATTAAAGAGGATCGAAGGTGCTGGTTGCGGGTGTGAAGATGTGCCAGAACTCAGCGAGAAGGTGTTAAAAGGTGTTGATGGTGGTGGAACTCATCCAATAGAACCTTATCTACATTAAGACAGCGCCTCGCCATTCGATTGACATTCAAAACAGCTATGCCTAGGGCAGTCATGTTTCATACCTTCGATAAATCAGCTGTAGGAAGGATGTGCTTGAATTGGCGATGCTCCAAAACCACGTAAAAATCAACAATTAGAAATAAAAAAATAACAACCTAATAGAAATAAAGCAAATAATTAATTCTTTGAATTCAGCAGCCAGAGATTAAAGAACTCTAGACTCAACGAAGAGAAGCAAGCTCTTCTTAAATGGGTATCATGAATTTTCTGCAGTGATAGAAACAGAAAGTTGCGGTGTTTTTTTTCTGATATTCAATGCATTCAATCGTGCTAGGTGGTTAATGATGGTTCAAAAGCGTTTGGACATGAGACAATGAAAAAGCTCCTGCAATCACGAAGGCTGATGGTGCGCAACCAAGCTCATCCTGAAAACGATAGAGCATTACAGACAAGCAGCAATTCTCATTTATTCCATCAGTAACTCCAACACAAAGATCAAAGGTTCTTCTACATTCTATCCATGAGAACTTGTCAACATTAAGCATTTCTTTTTATCGGTTATCAAGATCATTGCAGGGCTCTTCAGGGTTGAACATAGAAACCGAAGAAATCCAACACTTCCAACAATAGCTAGCGCGTGGAAATCACAAGTTCACTTATGCGTAGTAGGTTACTGTTCAGGAAATGATGTGAATCCTACCGTTGTACGCAAGCCTAAAATATCGGTTAAGAAAGAGAATTTAAATCTAAGGTCTTTACGTTATACAGGATAATAACACCAGGATTTTTATTGATTGGGCTCAATGAAATCACAAGCTTAAGGTTGCCTTCTTGGGTGCGCTCGACTGTAAGTGCTTTGCCCCACTCTTCAGTAGTGGAGACCCAAAAAGGATCACCCGCCAGCTCGCTAAGAACCGGCGAGAGCAAAATCCTATCTCCCTCCTCACTATTAAAGTCTTCAATGATTTGAGGACCATCGATAAGACCTTTGAGGCCAATGACAAAAACATCTGCACCGGGCCCACCATTCAGGCGGTTGCTGCCCCCATTTCCATCAAGCTTGTCATTGCCGATTCCCCCTTGCAGGTCATCGTCAAATGCAGAGCCTTGCAAAATGTCGTTACCTTCTACACCCTGAAGGGTGCTGCTCCGGGCAGAGGAAGTGATGAAATCATTGCCTGATGTCCCAATATAAAACGACTCTTTCGTTGAAAACACCGTATGAGTAACTGAAGATTTGATTTCTGCTTGAAACTCTTCCAATGTCAGCTCGATGGCTTTAGCAAGCATTCTGTGCCCGGATTCGGTTGGATGCAGTGAGTCGAAGTAAAGAAAACCTCCTTCGGTTTGTTTTTTTTGAATTGTATGATTCAAATCAGCATGGGGAAGTGAATTATAAAGGATTCCATCTTTTTGATCTAGCAGAGCTTCCTGTTGAGCAGGATCGGTTGTATTAATGATTCCATATTTCCTAAAATTTCCGAGTTTGACACCAAAACGCTCCCAATTGTATTCATACTCACTGTTAAAAGGAATTATAGTGGCATAAGGAAACATTTTTGTGACGGCTTCAGCCATTTGATGGGTTTTAGCATAAAGGGTTGAAGCAGCGCCCGAGTGAATTTGTTCTTGCCAACTTGGCGGAAGATCTCTTAGATAAGGAAGGGCATAACTCACACCATCGACACTGCCGATAATCGGCGCTCCACTTGAGACCAAGATGATTTTTGCATTGCTATTTCGCAGCAACGAGATCAAATTAGCTTTGCTATTAATAAGGATATTCCGAAATCCTGTACGTAGATCCTGTTGATGCAAGACCGTCGCTAGAATGTCGTTTCCACCCCCCCATATCACTACAAGTTCTGCAGAAAGATCTGGGCTCTCACTTTGAAAATAATGCTCAATCTGTGAACGTATTCCTAGTTTGCTGACTGCATAGGGGGGTTTGAGTAGTTCTTGGGGGAATTGACCAACAGATTTCAATAGATCAAAATATGTATTTCGGTCAGTCAAGGCGCCGCCAAGAGCATAGGACGGATTTAAGTCATTTGCTTTAATCGTACTTGGCACACCACCAATCAGGCTATTAGCAATCTCTTGACAGGAAGAATTTTGACTGAATGCGCCAAGCGATTGGCGCAAAAAAGTTTGCCAGTTATTATTCGAATGATTAAACGTTAAACCACTCCATGCAGGGTATGATTTAGGGTAGAGAACATTTTTATACATGGCGGCAGATCTTGAGCCAAAATCGCTCATGCTGTCACCAAATACGGTGATTCCCTTTATATTTTTGTGGCCATAGTATAAACTATTGGACCTTTCAATTGGAATTGGCGGAGGGCAGTTGAGATACATTTTTTAGGTATGAGATTACTGATGCGCTAGAGACTGCGGGCTGGGGGTTGGACAATTACTCAACTGTGGAAAGGGGGCCATTAACATACTGACCTAGAGATTATAACTGAGTACAAACATTAACTCACATTTGAACAGCTTACACACTCAAACCCCCCTGCCACCACGAGCAATTATTATTAATTCAATCACCCTAAAAAGATCATAAATGAGCCACCGATACCTGGCACTAATCAAGACTTAGCAATACAAGTTTTCTTGGTAGATTATAAAGATAAACTCCATGGCCTAGGCCTATCCATTCCAAAACCAGGTTTCGAAAATTCTTGAGAAGTTAGCTGTATTCCTTCTGCAAGTCAAAAGGAAGCACAAAGTTGTTCCGTTTTGAGCACCTCTGAAGCTCCTGAAGCCTTTTAATTTCTTGTGAGCTGTTCATTATTCATATGCTCCATATTTCCACTATTTATAATCCTTATCTAGCATTCTCCCACCAGAGACTTTTGCAGTCACAGGAAGATATGGCACCAAATAAATATCTAATTCATCTCAAAGCAATTCTTACTGATGCAGATCTCCTAACAAAAGTAAAGGATTTGGGTAATGTCTCCAAATTGACCTGGCAACGGCCTGTGGGTATGTCTCCAAGAAGAAAGACGGTTCTGAACGTGTGAACTTCACTAATTATTACTTCGCTTTACTCGAAGCCAAAGGTATAAATGTTGGAGACGGAACCACAGGTGTTGGCAAAGGAGAGAGGTAGCTTTCCTGCAAAACAACTGTTCAGGGGAACGACAATTACCTTATTGGCAAAGCATACACAGCAATGTTGAATCTTCAAATTGGCGGCGAGTTTCAGCATTCGACTTGGATAGAAGGCTATTCACCTGATCCCAGTGGGCGGCGAGAAGGAGTGATCAGGCTCTCATACCACCAATCTCCATGTAACTCTCTTGAAGCAGCGTTATAAGTCAACGCTTCTTATTTTAATGTTTCCATAGCATATTCCTCGATCTTTGACGATGACAGCATTCCAGTTACAGGCAAACTAGAAACTTCCATTGCTTGTATTGATTGTCCCAACGACATTACTGGGTCCGCCATTCCATTTGCCAACATCATTCCCAAACGGTGATTCAATACTCACCCCTCCGTCTACTATCACCTGTCTTGATTCAAGCAATAATCTACGAATGGAGCTAGACAACATTTTGGTTATAACCCGGAGAGGCATAACTCTCACACAAACACCTTCTTAACTTCCCGACCAATCATAGTGATATTGTTGTCCCTGTATAAATGAACATCTATCACGGTTTGAGAGCGTGCGAAGCATTAAACGACCATATGGCGAATATTTAAATGCCTTGCTAACGCTAATCCTAGTGAAACGGTGATCAGAAGCAGAGCCCCCTTGAACTTCATCGATCCTTGAGCTGGTCGAGACCTCAGCTGATGTATTTGATCTTGCTGTTCATGGCAGAGCCCATTTGGACCAAAGAGAGGCTTTGGTCATTGACTCTATTGGGGGATCACAGAAATAAGTTAAGAAACGATGCTGGTTAGGCTTGAGGGTGTGTCTTGCCTACCGGCTGGCATTGGTATAAAGACCTCACAGACGAGCAAAGAAGTCCTTATGGTGACATGATTGAGATAGAGATCTATCTTTCTCCTCCTGATTGCAAACAGCTCGTCAAAGGTCTTACGCGTTTAGGAATCAAGAACCCTGAACAACTCAGAAAATGTTATCTGGCCTTATCGGAAGCAGAAGACAACTAATCAACGAAGATTGGTAGTTTCATTGATTCATGCCCTTTTCAGCAGTTTCTCTATCAGTGTTTTGACAAGTGCCCGTCATCACCATTTTCAACAAAATATCATCTTGTGATGCAGTGTATTGCATGTTAAAGACTCCAGGAGGAGAGAACTCTATCAATGCGTTACCTACAACAGTTACTCCATTTTCAACTTCATTGAACTGACCTGTGGCAATACCATTGACAATAGTTGCGTCTTCCCAATCACCTGAATTATCACTGGTGAGTCGGCTGTTGATGGTATCTATCTTGTAAAAACCTTCAGTTGCCAAGTCTCTCTTCTCCAAAACCTCATTCGTGCTTGCCTGGATAGTAGTTTCCGTCGCTTTTACATCACATTCCAAATAGATGAGGCCTTCAGCAATGGCAGGTGATGCTGAAAGAAGCAGAGCAACAAGGAAGATTGTTAGTTTCATTATTTTGAGGCCTCATCAAAGGCAGATGAGTCAATCTCTGTACATACACCCTCTCCCTTAATCACCTGATACTCTGTCTTGCTCTTATACCAATTGTGCACTGTGGCTGGGCCTGGTGGGTTTAATGGCATTACTCCTCTTACTTGAGCCCTGAAACCCGTTTCATTGAATTTATTGTCTTGGATAATCTGATTCCCTTCAATACGAATATCACTCCATTCTGCATTCGTATTACTCCTTAACTTCATGCTTGTTAAATCGACTTTGAACAATAAGGTATTGACCGACAAAGGCTCTTCGTAAATCACCTTACCCGATGGTAGAGCAGTTTTCTTGTTAGTTCCATTCATCTTACAGGACACATAAAGGAAGTCGTCAGCTACAGCGGGTATTACTGAGAGGAGTAGAGAACCAATGAGAATTGGGAGTTTCATAACGAACAGCCTTGACTTTTCCATTCATTCAAAGCTTGAATAAATCCTGGTTGGCTAATAATAGCGTCATTGAACATTGTTTCTTTGAAAAGATCTATTCCAGACTGACTAATCATTCCCCTATCTTGAAGCGTGCATATTACTGCCAATGATGAATGTATAGACAAATATCCGCAGGAGTTCTGAGTTTTCTCGCTTGGAGAACACACCCAATTCATTTCCTCTCGATGGTCAAGTGAATATGCAGGTGATGCTGAAAGAAGCAGAGCACCGAAGAGGGTGAGGTATTTCATATCAATAGGATAGAGGCGACTCCCTATTCCATCTACCACCTAAAAAGTTCAGTGAGTGAGATATACCTAGAGGTAGGAATGGAGACTGAGGTGGTGAAGACCTTTCAGGTGGGAGTGCTCGTGGTCATTTTTCTAGTCGCCGTTGTGATGGTGGGAGTGGAACAAGGTAAAGAACCAAGCATGGATAGACCAACCGATACCAAGGGAGAACTGGAACGCCTCAAGGAGGAAAGGCAGAACTAAAGTGCCTTTACATCGATTGAGAAGGTTTGACTGCTGTCTTTCTAGTGTCCTCGTTCGTACTGGCAGTTCTCTTCTTGAATGAGAGGGATGCCTCGAACAAAGCAGTCGAAGCGAAGGAGAGAGCAATCAAGAACTACAGAGGAGCAGAGAGATGGTTTGTCACTGCCATGTCTATGGCAAGCAATGAACAAGAGATAGTAGATGGACTTAAAAAGATTGAGAAGGTGGAGAAGAGGAGATGGGATAAAGAGTGGCATTCAGAGAGCAATACCAAGATGAGTGTGGAAGACCAAAAGTATGTCGATATCTCTATGCTCGGGCATCTGCTTAAGATTCTGAGTAATAAGAAGGCATAGAGATTGGCAATTGCTCAACCATATCGATTCCTATATGACTCCAGTATTCCTATAAGTTCCTCAGCATTTTTACCATAACATTCACTGAATGAACGCATCTGGTTATCATGATTCATCCAGAAGCTCACAAACTCCGTCTTACTTTTGGATAAGCCTGCGCCATGCTGCACAGTCGTAATCCCAAACCGATTGATGTCACTCCAGCGATAATAAAACTTTCGAAACATCACCTTATTTCGTATGCCATCTGGCCCTAATTTCAACCAACTACTATCAGGCCAGAGTGTCAGTATGGATATCAGAATTCCTAAGCCGCCCAGCACGCAGATGAATAGTCCAAGCAATGTTTCAGTGTCGTGATCTCCTATTAGGAAGATCCCCATTACAATAAAGATGAAGCAGAGCAGTAACACCAACAACCATTTAATTTTGTTGGGATAAAGCGTCATGGACTCTGGAAGGAATTCTGGTTGATTCACAAGCCTTAGTGTGCTCCCAACAGCTGTTCATAAGGTTAGAGACGACTCCCTATTCCATCTACCACCTGAAGAGGGACTCTTGGGACATGAACGCATAAAGAAAGAGGAGGGCAAGAGCAAGACCCTCCTCTTTTCTTGTGTCCACCGAAGAAAGGAAATAAATGTTCGGTGCGCCGGAACGATATAAACCAGCACCACTATTTATTACTCAAAAACCCATCATAGCGGCGTTAGCGCTCCCCGCCTCTTCTTCGGCATCGAGTTGTTCCTGCTCCATGGTGATGCCTTCTGCACCATCAACTCCCTTAAGTTGTTCAGCAGTCAACTCTTCTTTAGGTTGTTGCAATTGCTTCTCTTCCTTAGACATTTCCTTGATGAAATTGTAGGATTACACACTTCATAGCACCTATATCTCCTCCTCGTCTTCCTTCGTCTGAAGGATTTCTGATTTCAAGCACGCAACGGCACGAAAACACGGGCGTTCTTATCCACAAATAAACCCTGTCCCTTATCCCGGTTCGTCACACACTCAACAGATGGTTTTCGTCCTCTGTTGGCTGTAATCTCCGCCACCTTGTGCTTGCTCCACTTCAAAAGGGGGAAATGGTGGCTTGTTCCTTATTCAGGTGCAGTTGGAAGACAGTAACGCTCTCGTCGTCGTGTATCTCACCTAAAAGGGCATTCGTAACTCCGTCCTTGAACCCCGTCTCATTGCTGGTGATTCGCCCGTAACCCAGAAGACATTCCGTCCCTCACCGCATGTAACCCAGTCCCCAGCGCTGTCCCATACATCACTTCCCAATGGTTATCAGTGCCTCCTTGTTCTTCCACCACACCCAATCTCGGATTGGAGGGGTATTGCGCAACTCCTCCCGCGTCAATCCAAGCTTGAGCTTCTGTGAGGCACCGAGAAGCACATCCAACATCTCCTCTCCATCGCTGCACCGGGCCAGGGCCTGATTTGTTTTTTTGGCACCGTTGAGTGCCTTAACCAACAAAGCCACTCGACGAAATGGTGAAAGAGAACGGGGATCCATATCCAAAGCGCTTTGGCGCATACCGTAATCACATTCGCTGACAGCTCTGGTTCACACAGTCAGAATCGAGTGATAGAAGCGCTTGAAATGGCGTCCCCACCAGGCCATCACTGGGTTATCGGTGACGTTCATGGATGTCACGAGGCCCTTCTTCGTCTGATTTCCGTGTTACCGCCCGAAGATCAGCTGGTGTTCTGCGGTGATGTGATCAATCGAGGGCCCGGAATTGCCGCTTGCATCAATCTGGTGTGGGAGTTGGTGGACAGCGGGCGTGCCACCTGGTTGCGAGGAAACCATGAGCAGAGATTGGTTGAAGGTCTCCAGGCCGTCTCCACAGAGGGAAAAAATGATCTGCTGGCCATCGAGACGTACCGGCAATTGGGTGACGCACTCACAAGGGAGTGGCAACAGCGTTTGAGCACGCTGCCTTTTGTTTATTACGGTGATGGGTGGGTAGCCACTCATGCCGGCTTTGATAAGCATGGTCATCCAGACCTGAATGTGCGCGAGCCCTTCTGGGAGAGCTACGACGGTCGCTATGGAACTGTTGTGGTGGGGCATACGCCCCGACCAGCTGTGGAGCAACTCGGCCAGATCGTCATGATCGACACTGGCGCTGTCTATGGCGGTCTTCTCACAGCGTTCTGCCCCGAAACTGAAGCGGTGGTCCAGGTGATCGGACAGCCCAGTGACAAGGCAGTGCCCCCAGCCAGTCATGAGCTGATCGCAGAAGTGCCTTGCTGAGGGTTTACCGCAGCAACCGAGCGGAATTACTCGCTGAGCTTCTAGCCCAAGAACTCAGGATTGAGCCTCCTGGCCCGTTCGAACAGATCGAAGTGGTCGTCAACACCTGGCCTACCAGTCGTTGGCTCGGTGAACAGCTGGCGAGAGTCAATGGGATCAGTGCATTGGTGCGCTTTCCGTTCCCTGGCAGTCGCCTGCGACAGCTCGCGCAGACCATACTCAGCGATGCGCCTGCTATCGAGGATCCATGGAGAGCGGAACGTCTGGTCTGGCAAGTACTAGAGGTTCTTCCGAAACTGCTTGACCAGAGGTGTGCTTCGAACCTTCGGGAGTGGTGGGAGCTGCATGGTGGTCAACAAGGACGACTCAATCGTGACCAGTGGCAACTGGCCCGCAGCCTGGCCGATGCAATCGACGACTATGCGCTTTACAGACCGGAGGAGCTCGCCGACTGGCTAGCAGGGGGTGCGGGTGAAGAACTCCCTGAAGGCCTGCGGTGGCAGCCGTTTCTGGCTCGTGCTCTGGCAGAGCGCTTGCCCTGCAAGCCATTCGGTTTGCAGGTGCAGCAGGCGGTTGAACGACTCCGCAACGGTCAAGACCCTGCGCTGCCGTTACCCCCACGCCTACGACTCTTCGGCGTCAGCAACTTGGCCCCTGTCCAGATCAATTTGTTGCAGGCCCTCTCCGGAAGGATCAGCGTGGACTTGTTTCTACTCACACCCTGTCCAGACCTTTGGCAACGGTCGCAGCGACGACGGAGTCAGCTTGGCGAGGACTGGACCAACTCGCCCGATGGCTCCTGGTTAATCGAGGCTCCTCGTCTGGAGGGGATCCTGGGCCGCATGGGAGCCGAATTTCAGTTGCTATTGGAGGGAAGCGGCGAGTGTCTTCTGGGCAGCTGGGAACAGGGGGACCTGTTTGCTGATCCCACAGTAATGAAACAGCAAGAGGACTCCCAGGCATCTCTGTTGGAGCAGTTGCAACGGCAACTCGCGAGGGGCGAAACGGACCAAGTATCCCTTTCACTGACGCAAGGCGATTATTCGCTGTTGTTCATGGGCTGTGCAGGTCCTTGGAGAGAAGTGCAGCTTGTACGTGATCGCATTCTCAGCTGGATGGCTGCCGATCCAACACTGCAGCCCCGAGACGTATTAGTGATGACACCCGATGTGGAACGCTATGCACCGCTTCTGGCCTCTGTCTTTTCGGACAGGGATGCCACCGGCGTGGACCTTCCCTGGCGATTGACCGATCGCAGTCAGCAAAACTGTCCTGGGCTTCAGCAGGCTTTCATGAGCCTGTTGCGCTTGAGCGCTGATCGGCTGACCGCAAGCGGCCTGGAAGCGCTGCTTGGGAACCCGGCACTCCAAAACCTGAAACAGCTGTCATCGCAGGACGCGATGGCGATCACTGATGCACTGCAGCGCAGTGGCTTCCGCTGGGGTCTGGATGCAGCTGAACGCAACGGAGATGAAAGCAATAGCTTGCGCTGGTGCCTCGATCGCTGGCTGCTGGGCCTGGCCTTACCGGAAGAACCTGGTCTGGCCGTTGATTCCTGCGCACCCGCGCTAACGGATCTGAGCCTGCAGCAACTGGAGGTGTGGTGGCCGCTACTGGACCAACTGGCCGGATGGATCGCCCAGTTGCGTCGCAGCACTGCGTGCACTTCGTGGGTGGATCGACTGCGGAGGCTGCTTCAGGAGATTTTCAATGACGGTGGCAATTGGGACTGGGAACTGCAAGCCATTCATCAGTGCCTGGAAACCTGGCAGCTACAGGCCAGTGACTGCTCTCTGGAGCTGGACATCGCAGTTGTGATCAGTGTCCTGGAGGAAGCACTCTCAACGGAAAGCGGCAGATTCGGCCATCGCAGCGGTGCTCTCACAATCAGCGCACTGGAACCAATGCGAGCCATCCCTCACCGCGTGATCGTGCTGATGGGTCTTGATGCCTCCTCCTTCCCTAGGCATCAAGAACGTGCAGGCTTTCACCTACTCGAACTGCAACGTCGACTCGGCGACCCCAGTAGCACCGACCAGGATCGTTATGTGTTGCTTGAGGCACTGCTCTCAGCTCGGCAGCATCTGCTGATCAGCTGGAGTAGTCGTGATGAGCGACAAGGCAAAAGCCTGCCGCCATGTCCACCTGTTCAGCAGTGGCTGAGCCTGCTTGCAGAACAGCTCGATCCTCAGGACATGGACCAGCTGCTGATGCATCCTCCAGCCAATCCTCTAGATGTCGCCAATTTCATGGCCACGCCAAAAGCAGATGCGATCAGTTGCGACCGCAGGCTTCTAGACGCACGACGCAATCTCGATGCACAGATTGGGATCGAGCAACCGCATCGTGATCTGGGCCTGGCCCTGCCGCTTACTTGGCAGCATCCAACAAGCGATGCAGCCCTACCGATCACCTCGGAATCGATCGAAACACTGGAACGCTGGCTGCAAGCCCCCCAGAAGGAATGGTTGAAACGTCAGGGCATCGATGCGGGTGAATGGTGTGATCCCGTCAACGATCTTTCCCCCTTGTCGTTGCCGGAACTCGACTGTCATCAGTTGCTAAACCAACGACTCTCAGAACAGTTCGACCTGCTGGCCAATGATCCCAACTCCCGCTGGGACGTTGAGGAGACTGGAGACTGGATTGCACGCAGTTACGGGCAAGGCCTCATGCCTCCTGGCGCTGCTGCTGAACTGGATGACGAACGGCTAGAGCGACGCTGGCAGAACCTCCAAAAAACTGTGCTGAGCCTCGGGCCTGTGCGCCTGCTGCTGCAACAAGCCTCCCAGCATTCAGCCCTTGTGATGGCAGGCGAAACAGCCGTTCAGATCAGCACATCAAGGCTGAGGTCACGCTCTCTGCTGCAGAGCTGGCTGAAGCACCTGCTCGCCCAGCTGGATGGAGCAGACTGCAACACCGCAGTGGTGTGCCGACAAGACGGCAGTACAAAAGCCGATCAATTCCACATCGCCATGCGCTGGAGAGCGCTGAAACCCCTGGAGGCTGAACACGAGATCAGGGTTCTGCAAAGGCTGGCTCAGCATGGATCAAATGTGTGCTGGCCAATCCCACCCGACAGCGGCCTGGCCAGGGCACTGGCATGGTCGAAGGGGGAGGGAGCAGCCGACAGGGCATTCGTCAATCGCTGGCAGGGAGGTTTCAGCGGCTGGGCCGAACGGGATCAGCCCGAGCAGAAAGTCTGCTTCGGCAGCAACTGCAACGCCGAGTTGCTGTTGGGTCATGGAGGTTTCAAAGCAGCCTTCCAGGCGTTGTATGAGCCATTACTCGAGGCACGGTGCTGATACAAATGGCAACGACAAGCGGCACAAGACGATTCGAACCCAATGACTACCCATTGACACCCGGCGTTCGACTTCTGGAGGCGAGTGCTGGAACGGGCAAGACCTTCGCCCTGGCCCATCTCGTTTTAAGACTGGTGACGGAAAAAGCGTTAAGCCTCGATCAACTGCTTGTGGTCACCTTCACGGAAGCCGCGGCCGATGAGTTGCGCGACAGGATCGGACGCCGACTTGACTCGGCGCTGCAGGGCCTGCTGAATAAAGAACGGAACAGCACCCTCTTGCCTGAAACGGACGCAGTCCTGCAGAACTGGCTGGAACAGCACGGACAGGATTCCAAGCAGCGCAGGCTATTGGCCAGCCGACTGCTCGAGGCCCTCGAAGCCCTGGAGCGGGCCGATATCACCACGATCCATGGTTTCTGTCGCCGCAGCCTTCGCCGGCAGGCGCTGCAGAGCGGACAGGCCATCGATCTCAACCTTGATGATGATCCACAAACCCTGGCCATTCAGGTGGCTCATGACCTTTGGCGAGAGGAGGTCCTCAAGCTTGAACCGGGACATGTGGCCGGACTGCTGCAAGCAGGCCTGTCGCCCGAAGCGCTCGCCTCGGCACTCCAGAGACTGGATGGTGACTGTGCGGTGCGCATTGCAGAAGATGCGGAAGCGATTGCAGCTGAGCAAGCTCTTTGTGAGGTGTTTCAGAGCTGGCTGCAGAGCCGCTGGGGGCGCTTCCTCGATCTGTGGAACACCGATGGTGCAGCCTTAGAACAAGCCCTTCAAGGCTGCGCCGCCGAATGGCGCAGCCTGGGTTGTAGCGACACCAAGCCCTTCAGTGCCCGCCCCAGAAAAGACAGAAGCCGAGAGCTCGACACTTGGACTAAGTACATCAGCGAGACCAGTGAACATCGAATCCACTACGTCGACGTGCGTAAGCAGGTGCTTCTCGGTGGTTATTTCCATCCCGGCAGCTTTCAGAAAACGGCGCGTTCCTGCGGTGAAGCCGATCCCAGCCTTGCCTCTCCTGCTCTGCAGGCTGCCATTGCCGATCTCTGGGACGGACCAGCCGAACAGACCTGGCGGCATCTGCTGATCAAGGGCCTGAAGCAGCTCAACGACCGGCGCCAACAACGCGGAGTGGTTGGATTCTCAGGGCTGCTGGACGCACTCGACCCTGCACAGTCGGAAGCAGCAGAAGCCTGGCTCACGCCTCTGCGAGCGCGTTACCGGGTGGTGCTGATCGATGAATTTCAGGACACCGACCCGCTTCAGTGGAGACTGCTGAAAACCGCCTTCACAACGCCGAACCACCTGCTACTGATGGTCGGTGACCCCAAACAGGCGATCTATCGCTTCCGAGGTGGAGATCTAAACACCTACAAAGCTGCACGGCGTGATGCGGATTGCATCGATGACCTGCTCGACAACCGCCGCACAACACCGCTACTGATGCAGGCCATGAACCAGCTGATGGCTCCTGGACTGCAGCTCTCCGAACTATTGGTACCCGAAGTCATCTCAAGGTCTTGCGCACAACCACTACCGCTACCTAAGGGAAGCTCATCACTCCAGATTGTCGACATCAATCCCGATGACGACGACGGGGAAAGAAGCCGAACATCGCTTGAGGAGCGAATCCCCCGCATTACAACGAACCTGATCCTGAACACCCTGCAACACGATCCAGGCCTGGATCCCTCCGAACTCTGCATCCTGGTGAGCAGGCATCGACAAGCCGAAGACATCCGAGCAGAGCTGGCGGCTGCCGGTCTACCGAGCCGCCTTGTCAGTCAGGGTGATGTTTTCACCAGCCAAGGAGCGTCGGATCTGCAGACATTTCTTGACGCGCTGGCACGTCCTGCTCATGCCAGAGGCTTACGCCAGCTGGCCGTGTCCTCACTCCTGCAGTGGAGAAGCGAGGATCTGGCCGCTGCCGATGACAACGGTCAGCTGGATCTGCTGGCTTCTCAGCTCCAGCAGCTTGCCGTGGAGCTACCGAAGCTGGGAATAATGGGTTGCCTGGCGCGCCTGATGGATGGGCAGACCGTGGCAGATCTGTCCAGCCGCGGCCGCTTACTCGGCGACCTTCAGCAATGTGCACGACTCGTTCAGGACACAATGCACCGCCAAGGGTTGGATGCTTCCAGTGGTGCCGACTGGTTGCGACGCCAACGCTTTCACCCGCCAGACACAATCCCGGAACAGCGACAGCCCTTCAGTGATCTGGCCGAAAGTGCCGTTGCTGTTGTGACTGTTCATCGCAGCAAGGGTTTGCAGTATCCGGTGGTGATCTGCCCCTATTTATGGGAAGCGCCCTCCCCAGGGAAAGGTCCGCTGTGGCGTGTACCCCCGGGGGACAACTCCGGCAGCTGGCGCGTAGCGCTCAATGCTCAATGGGGACTGGGGCATGCGGCCAGCCAATGCGAACAACTTGAAAGTCGAGCGGAAGCAGAACGTCTCGCCTATGTCGCGATCACGCGGGCCGAACGTCATCTTGTTCTATTTAAGGCCAGGGCCGCACGCCAGGAAGGCAATCCACTCGCACCATGGCTGGCAGAACTCGCTGATCCACCGGGTCCATTGATCAGTCTGCACCCAGCCGAAATCGACCCTGTGCCCCAACGCTGGCAGCCCCGCATTGTTGAACGGAATTTGCAATGTGGTGCAGTGCCAGCACACAGCTTTGATCGCAGCTGGGGGCGCAGCAGCTACTCAGCCTGGATCTCAAGTCATGGCAGTGCGAAAGCCACCAGCCCGGATCCCCGCAACCTTGAGGAAGGGCGCGACGTGGATGCCCGCACCGGCGCAGATTCCGAAAGCCTGTCATTCGATGATAAGAGCCAGCCGATAGATCCAGATGACAGCCCCTTGGGATCATTTCCGAGGGGTGCAGCAGCCGGTGATTGCCTCCACCGCATCCTGGAGCAGATCCCATTCGATCAAGACATCGAACAGGAAAACAACCGCGCTTTAGTGGAGCGAGAACTGACGCGCTCCGGCCTGGAGACCGACTTGGTTGATGCAGTTCTTGAAGGCCTGACGACACTGGTGCGGGCTCCCTTTGGAGGACCACTCGGTGATCTGCAACTGAGGTCCTTGCACAGTGGACGCCGCCTGCATGAACTCAGTTTTGATTTGCCTGTTGCTCACCAGGGCAAAGCGGTCCAGCCCAAGCAATTGGCACGTGCCTTTCGCATGGAACCCCATCGACGATTCGGTGGACGCTATGCCGATTCGCTGGAAGATTTGGAGTTTATTAGCCGAGGCTTTCTCACTGGCTCCATCGATCTGGTGTTTACAGATGGAGACGACCCCACCACGGCACGCTGGTGGGTTGCGGACTGGAAAAGCAACTGGATCGGCGAGAGAGATGTGGATGGGCGTCCGCTGCGCTGCGGACCGCGACACTATTCACAGCGCGCCATGGAGGAGCAGATGTACCTTCACCATTACCCTCTCCAAGCCCACCTCTACCTTGTAGCCCTGCATCGATTCCTGCAGTGGCGCCTGGACGGCTATCAACCTGAGCGACATCTTGGAGGATACGCCTACGTGTTTCTTCGGGGTGTTTCCAGGTCTGGTGGCAGCGGTGTGATTCTTGAAGCCCCACCTCTTCAACGCCTCCATACTCTCGATTGTGTTCTGAGAGGTGAGGCCTGATGAATCCATTTGATCAAACAGGCTCATCAACGGCTCTGAGCAGAGGAATGATGTCGATGCTGCTGCGTCGCTATCCCCCCCCGGCTGAGTTCAGTGAAAACGAGCTCAGCGCTCTCAACGATCTTGTGCAGGCGATGACTCAGGCCCTTAGCCAGGGAGAGATGAGCATCGATCTAAGCCCTGACGTTAAGCAGCCCTGTGAGCTGGAGACTGATGGCTGGCCCGAGACGCACCGACAAGTGATTGAAGCCAGCGGCTGGCTGAACAAAGACCCTGTACTGATGGTGATGGATGGGGATCGCCTGCTCTGGCGACGTTGGCATCAGGGCATGAAGACCCTGGAGCAGACGCTGATCAAACGCAGCGAACTTTCTCCCATAGGCAACCCACACGGACGTCTCAGAGAGAGAGACATTGACAGAGATACTGAGAGAGTGGCTTCGGACCAGCAGTTGAATCCGGAGCAGCTGGCGGCGGTCAATGCCGTCAGTGATCACAGGGTGGTGTTACTCAGTGGAGGGCCTGGTACCGGAAAAACCAGCACCGTGCGCGCCATGCTGATTCGAGCCATGGCCGATCGTGGCGATTTGCGCATTCATCTGGCTGCTCCGACAGGGAAAGCGGCACGACGACTGCAGGACGCGATCCGCTCCGATGAACGCACGTCGGAATTGCCCTGCACCACGTTGCATCGGTTGCTGCAGGCCAGACCAGGCGGCTTCAGCCGTCATCGCCGCAATCCACTTCCGCTGGATCTGCTGGTGGTAGACGAAGCGTCAATGGTCGACCTGACCCTGGCGCAGGCACTCATGGATGCAATGCCAGCGACTGCACAGCTGTTGCTTGTTGGAGATGCCAACCAGTTGCCACCGATCGGAGTGGGAGCTGTATGGCAGCACCTCCAAACAGCGGATCTCCAAAGGCGATTCGGCTCTGCTGCTGTGCGTCTTGATCGGGTGTACAGAAATCGAGGAGACCTGGCTCGGCTGAGTTCCCTGTTGTGCCAAAAGGGTGCGGAAGCCTTTTGGGCCAACCTCGCTGATCTCGATGACAAGGCCAACGTGCATCATTTGCTGTCGGAGTCTTCTGGATTTCCAGCTGTGGTCACCAATGCCGTCAATCAGCAGCTGGAGAAGCTGAGATTGGCGGCAAACAGCCTGGACATCAGATCTGATGGCTCTCCAGATCCCGAGCTAGCCCATGCTCTGCTCGAGGGTCTCGATGCCTTGATCGTGCTCTGCCCACGACGTCGTGGGGTATGGGGCGTGGACAGCCTTCACCGGCACCTGGTATCGGGCACTGATGCCAGTAACTGGCCCGAGGGGCTGCCGGTTCTCTGCAGCGACAATCAAATGGGACTGGGCCTTGCCAATGGGGACCTGGGTGTGTGCATCGGCAGTGGCGAGACGCGCAGGCTGCTGTTCCGATGCAGTGATGACACCGGCAACGGGGTTTATCGACTGCTGCACCCTGCCAGAGTCCGACGAATCGAGCCTGCTCTTGCTCTCACCATCCATAAAGCTCAGGGCAGCGAGGCTGATCAGGTTCTGTTGCTGTGGCCACCTTGCGATGACGCAAGCAACACAGCTCTTCTTTACACCGCTATTACCAGAGCCCGTCATCAACTGACCGTGGTGCGACTGGCATCCTCAAAGAGCAGCGGCATGCTTAGGGCGATCGATCGTCAGGGGTCGGTGTGACAACAAGAGTGGAGCGTCCCTGGGGTTGGTACGAGGAGCTGGCCGAAGGGCCTGGCTACAAAGTGAAGAGGCTGCTTGTGAAAGAGAACGCACGGCTCAGCTTGCAACGCCACCAACATCGCAGCGAGCATTGGGTGATTGCCGCTGGCACCGGATCTGTCTACTGCGATGGTGCCTGGATGGACGCCTCGGTCGGAAACACTTTTGAGATTCCCGTAAAGGCCATTCACCGTGCCTTCGGCGGCCCCGGAGATCTTCTGATCATCGAAGTCCAACGAGGAGCGATTTTGCTGGAATCCGACATCGAACGACTGGAGGATGACTTCGGCAGGGTGATAAATTAATCGTTCACCTTTGAAAAGAAGGCAAGCAATACAGCGCGGCACAACATGCCGATGGGACGTTGCAGGCCTGATTTGAAGGATCAATCAGGCAGACCGCCTTCATCGACATGACCCAGACGCAATCGCAGGCCGTTGAGCCCTGCGCAGTGGATCTCACTGTTTCAGAACTTCCTCAACCGACAGCGGCTGCTGAGGAGCAGGATCTTTTCACCACCGTGATTGAACCGAGCGGAGAAGGCGAATTAGCTGCAAACCAAAGCACAGAGGGAGCGAATCCTTCCGAGTTTGCAGGCTTCGGATTCAGTGAGGCATTGCTGAAAACCCTGGAAGAAAAGGGCTACAAGGAACCGTCCCCAATTCAGAAAGCGGCAATTCCGGAACTGATGCTGGGACGCGATCTGGTCGGCCAAGCTCAGACGGGTACAGGCAAGACCGCTGCCTTCGCGCTTCCTCTGCTGGAACGCCTTGAGGGGCGTAGCAATCAGCCGAGGGTGCTGGTGCTCGCACCCACTCGCGAACTGGCGATGCAGGTGGCCGACTCCTTCAAGGCCTACGCCGCCGGACATCCCCATCTGAATGTGCTGGCGATCTACGGAGGCTCCGATTTCAGATCACAGATTCATGCTCTCAAGCGTGGTGTGGATGTGGTGGTCGGCACCCCTGGTCGGGTAATGGACCACATGCGCCAGGGAACGCTGAACACCTCAGGACTGCGCAGTCTGGTGCTGGATGAAGCCGACGAGATGTTGCGAATGGGCTTCATCGACGATGTGGAGTGGATCCTCGAGCAACTGCCTGAGGAACGTCAGGTGGTGTTGTTCTCGGCAACGATGCCGAATGAGATCCGCCGTCTCTCCAAGCGCTATCTGAGCGAACCGGCAGAGATCACTATTAAGACCAAAGACCGTGAAGCCAAACGAATTCGCCACAGATCCATCACGCTTCAGAACGGCCACAAACTCGAGGCCCTGAACCGAGTCTTAGAAGCTGTGACCGGAGAAGGCGTGATCATTTTCGCCCGCACCAAGGCCATCACTCTCACCGTGGCTGAGTCCCTGGAGGCATCAGGTCACGATGTGGCGGTTCTCAATGGTGATGTTCCACAGAACCAGCGCGAACGCACCGTTGATCGCCTGCGCAAGGGCACGGTGAACATCCTCGTAGCCACAGACGTGGCAGCCCGTGGTCTTGATGTGGACCGGATCGGGCTGGTGATCAACTACGACATGCCATTCGACAGTGAGGCTTATGTGCACCGCATCGGGCGCACAGGTCGTGCCGGGCGCACAGGAGAAGCCATCCTGTTCATCACGCCTCGGGAACGTCGCTTTGTCGGCAACCTCGAACGGGCTGTGGGTCAGGCCATTGAACCGATGGACATTCCCAGCAATGCCCAAATCAACGAAAGCAGGTTAAATCGGCTGCGTAGTCGCCTCAGTCAGGCTGCTTCAGCCGAAAGCAACGA
This sequence comes from Synechococcus sp. UW179A, assembly GCF_900473965.1. Taxonomy (NCBI): domain Bacteria; kingdom Bacillati; phylum Cyanobacteriota; class Cyanophyceae; order Synechococcales; family Synechococcaceae; genus Synechococcus; species Synechococcus sp. UW179A. The sequence goes on from NZ_UCNJ01000004.1 coordinate 82,702, forward strand.
AGAAATCGCGCTGCTGCAGGAGCTGATTCAACGGGTGGGTCAGGAAAACGAGCTGAGCATGGAGCAGCTGGCAGTGGCAGCACTAAAGCTTGCAGTGGGTGATCAACCGCTGCTGGTGCAGGGTGATGAAGGCTGGCTCAAGACTCCTGCCCGCGCCGATCGACGAGATGATCGCCGTGATCCACGCGGTCGCGATCGTCGCCGCATCGATCGAGAGTCACGCCCACCTGAAGACAACATGATGCGTTACAGGGTTGAGGTGGGTTATCGCGACCGGGTCAAGCCTGGGAACCTAGTCGGTGCGATCGCCAATGAATCAGGACTGCAAGGGCGAATGATCGGAAGAATTCAAATCTTTGATGCGCACAGCCTTGTGGATCTCCCCAAAGGCATGCCTGAGGATGTGTACAACGCTCTTCGCAAACTGAAAGTCATGAACCGAGAGCTTCAGATCTCTCAAGCCTCCTGAACCTGATGGTCGGCCGCACTTGCTTGATCAGCATGGCTCTTGCCACGCTAATTCCGGCCTCCTTGCCGGCAAGCTCCATGGAAGCTGAGAACAAGATCACCCAGCTTTGCCTTGCTGGCTTCAAGACAGCCATGAGCCAGGCTGGGAAAATCCCTCCTGAGGGGATGGGGGATTTCACCTGTGCCTGCTTTCTCAGGGAAATGAACCAGGGCAATTCAATTCAGTGGCAATCTCTGCTGAGCACGATTGAAGCGGCACAGGAAACCTGCAAACAGGAGGCTGCTGAACGCTTCAAAATCTGAATTGCATCAGCAGTTGACCAGGGTTTCGCATAAAAACTGAGCTCTCCATCGGTGAGTCAGGGAATTTGATCCGAACACCAGCAATTCACTCATCAACACGCCAGCAGGGAATCAGACATTGGAATCAGACATTGTTTTCCCATCTCTTCCCTGTCCAGGCTGTAGCGTGTAGAAGCATCAGCTTCATCGTTCGGCTCTGATCGGCTCGCTCCCCCCGGCTTCAGCTTCTCGGCTACAGCATCAAGGACTTTCCAATTCGGACCACGGCTTCACTGATCAAATGTCCATCGGTCCCAACAGGAAATGACCATTTACATCGGCAATCTCTCCTTCCAGGCTGAGCAGGAAGACCTGCTTGACCTGTTCAGCCAGTACGGCGAAGTGAAGAGCGCCAGCCTTCCTCTCGATAGAGAAACGGGTCGCAAGCGCGGCTTCGGCTTCGTTGAAATGAACACTGACGAGGACGAGCAAAAAGCAATCGACGATCTCCAAAACGTCGAATGGATGGGCCGGATGATCCGTGTCAACAAGGCCACACCTCGCGAGCGCAGTGGCGGCGGTGGCGGCGGCCGCGGTGGTTATGGCGGCGGCGGCCGCGATGGCGGCGGCGGCGGCTACGGCGGTGGTGGAGGCAATCGCTGGTGATTAAGGCCTTGGAGCCGGTTCAGAGAGCCGGCTCCTGCTCCAATCCATCCAGCAGCTGATCACGAACAAGAGCACGTCGCCTCAAACGATCACTCACGTTCAGGGGTTCAGAGCGCTCCCATTCATGCTGAAGGCTGGGGATCCTGCAGCGCAGGACCTGCCGATGAAGATGTGCCAAATACCGATGAAAGCGGTTCAGTGCGCGTGAACGGGTCATGCAACCTCCTCGTTCTCTTCTTCCGGTCTACCTCGGCTGTCACCGAAACCTAGCGTCCACGCAATACAACGCTTGATTGAGCACACAGATGCTGAGATGCACTGCAAACACCGAGCTTGCACTGGCTTAGATAGGCCAGACACTGCGACATCGCTGTAGAAAGCATCCGATGGTGGTGCTGAGCGGCCAATCGCTGCTGCTGCTGCTGCCAATCGCCTTGGGAGTCGCTGCCAGCACGCTCTCAACAAGGGTTTATTATTGCGAATGCGTGCTTATCAGTTGTCGCGATGCGCTGAGGGAAAAGAGGAAGGAATGCGCATTGATATTGAGACACGCCTACAGGCTCACAGACAAGCTCAAAGCAACGTCTGCCGACACAGATCAACCAAAGCAGCGCCTCTCACAGGGCCTTGCAGAGACCACACAGAAGCCTCTCTAAGTCACGCCAAGCACCAACGCCAGGGAGTCGGAGTTGATCGCTGCTGCTGAACGAGTATTGCCCGGAGTTGCTAGTTGATTGCAGCCTTGATTACTAATTAAGCACTGACTATCTCTGCTCAACTGCGCTCAATCGTCCCAGGCATTGAAGGCTGATTTGTGGGCTGTTTGGGGTGATTGAAGCATAAAAAAGGCCCTGTAAATGCAGAGGCTTTGAGTGTGTAAGTTTTGAAGCCGAAGGGGAAAAATTATGGACACCAGATTTTTACCAGCAACAACCTGCCCCACAGTGTGAGCCAAAGCCACCAGTTTTGGTATTCTTCTCTGCCCCCCAACACCACAGCCTCCAGCCATGCCTTCTAGTTCCTCTTTACTGATTTCAGTAATCTTATCAGCAGTGAATTCGAAGCCGTGTTCTTTAGCGATGCCCACGACGTCTTCAGGTGACTTAGCTGCTTTTAGCTTGGCTTGAAGATTGGAATCACCTTTCACTTTTTCCAGGAAGGCTTGGAGTTGTTCTACTGACATGAGTGGCAGGTCTTTTCAGCAGTCATAGCAACGGTCTGCTGCAGTGTCTTTGGCTAATACTTACTGCGCTCAATCGTGCCAGGTATTGAAGGCTTATTGATGGTCTTTTTGGGGTGATTGAAGCAATAAAAAGCCCTGTCAATTTCAGAGGTTATTCGAGCGTGTAAGCTGTTGGTGAGTCACTGAGTTGTTAGTGGCAGTTATGGTGGGCAAATGATGATGGGCAGTATTAAAGAGGGGGTGTCAGTGATGGATGGATGTAAAATGCAGTGTCCACCTGCCACACCTTCCAGCTCCTCGTCAGAGAGCTTTGGATTAGTTAGGTCGTCAGCAGAAATACTAAACCCAGCTTCTTTTGCAATCGCAACTACTGCATCAGGATTAGCTGCTGCTTTGAGCTTTTCCTGAAGGCTGGTGTCGCCTTTGACTTTTTCAAGGAACGCTTTGAGTTGCTCTTCTGACATGGGATAGGTGCTAATAGAGCTGTTGTAGCACTGGTTCAGCAAAACCTCCGCTCGTGGCGGGGCTGGTAAATATTTAGTCGGGAGATTAATAGCCACAATCAGCGAACCTGATCGTTTATGGAATGGGACGTACTCAACGCAAGCTTCCTGCAGGTCACGCCTTTCACATCACACTCAGATGCAATAGCCGTCAGTTTCTGATTGCCAAAGGATTGAGGCGTGATGTGCTTCTAGCTGTGCTCTCTAAAGCCAAGCAAAAGGTGCCCCATAGGTTGTATGCGGTGTGCCTGATGGCTAATCACCTGCATTTGCTGTTGCGTCCTGATGATGCAAATGAATTGCCAAAGCTGATGCATTGGTTTGGTTGGTATTCAGCGATGGCACTTAATCGCCTGAGTGGTCGTTGCGGGCACTTTTGGGAGGCGAGGTATTACGCCACTGCAATTGCTCCAACAGACCACAGGCGAGTGCTGAATACATTGCGTTATATCCACGCCAATCCAAAGGCAGAAGGAATAAGAAAAGGGTTTTATGACCCCTATTCCAATTACGGGCATTACGGACGGTTGGCATGTGATGGCATCAGCGAATGGCACCCAAGCTTTCTGCAACTGGCATCAAGCCTGAAGGGATGTTCCAGGCGATATGCACGGTTCTGCCAGAACTACCGGCACAAAAGCAAAGGCGGCTCTAGGCGCCATTGGGGCTCAAGGATGCTGAAACGACTGGTTGAAACCAATAGAAGTGCCAGAAGCAAGAAGAACCGGGTGTCACCAGGACAGCAGAAGTTACGCTTTGCATTTGATATTTGCCTCAATCAAATTCCAGAGGAGTGGCATCAGGTGGCGGTGAGATTTAGACGAGCGAATGGCATCCGTGATGGCGACATGGGGCGAAGGTTTTGGCAGTTGCGTTGAGGGAATAAGGGTAGATGTAGGGCTAAAGAATGCTGAGGTTTTATTTGCTCTGCCTTGCATTTTTTGTGGATGGATTAGGCGACTGGGCGGCTGAAAGCTATGACTATTTTGTTGTCAGTGGTGCCAGGTATCGGAGACTAATGGCGGGCTTATTTGGTTGATTGAAGAAATAAAAAGCCCCTGTCAATGCAGGGGCTTTGATGAGTAGGCTTAATTCAACAGCATGGAGCTAGTCCGTGAGTGCAGTGTCCCGTGTGTCCTTTTCCGCCGCCGTGTGTTGCCGGACAGATGTATAACCCAGTGTCAGTGTAGTTTCCGCCAGCTACGCTTTCCAGCTCTTCTTCTGAAAGTTCTGATTGAGCGTTCTTCAAGTCATCGGCAGAGATGCTAAATCCCTCCTCTTTGGCAAGAGAAACCACAGCATCAGCATCCGAAGCAGCTTTCAGCTTCTCCTGAAGGCTGGTGTCTGCTTTGACCTTCTCTAGAAAGGCTTTGAGTTGCTCTTCTGTCATGGCTATCAGTTCTGATCAAAGATAATACCATCGGCCTGCTGCAGCGCCTTTTGTTAACAATTACTGCGCTCAATCGCGGCATAAATTATAGAATAATTGATGCTTTATTTTGATCCCAATTATTTCAACGACTGGGCATGGTCAAACAAATCCTATCCAATTTGATTTTTGGGAGGAAAGTCGCAATACGGAGGAAAACTAAGTTTCGCTGAATTGACCTGGCATCCTCCAGCTGCACTTTCCAATTCGGCATCATCCACTAATGATTGAAACTCCCCTGCAAGGATTGAAAATCCAGTTTCTTTTGCAATCGAAACCACCGCATTGGCATCAGCTGCGGTTTTGAGCTTCTCTTGAAGGCTGCTGTCAGCTTTGACTTTCTCTAGGAACGCTTTGAGTTGCTCTTCTGACATGGGTGATTGGCCAGTACAGAAGACTTAGCCATGGCCTGCAGCAGCGTCACCCGCACTCCGGGCACCATCCGGCCTGGTCTTGCCAAGTGGGGCTCCAGTGGCGGCAACGCTTGATCAAGTGATCGCCCTGCTGCAGCTGCTGCTGCCTGAGGTTGCAGGCCACCATCGTTCGGCAGTGGCCATCCACGCCATAGGCGAAGTGCTGACAGGTGAGGCAGATGCGCGAACCCTTCCAGTTCTGCAGCTCTCGCTCGTCAATGAAATCCCATTCCTCCATGCGCGGACCACCCAACGACCTAGCAACAGTACGTCTGTACTACTGCCTAGAAGGGTATGGATGCAACACGTTCAGCGATCTCTTAGGGATCTCTTCAAAGGGGATGGGAATGCGCCAAAGGAGAGCAGCAAGACGCAGGCTTGCGACTGCTCCGCTGCTAAGCAAGTCGCGGCCAAGAGCCAAGTGATCGTCGTAGAAACGATGGAGAAACCGTTGTAGAACCCCTCCTTTCGTCGTAATCAAAACCAGTCAGAGCTTGACAGGTGGCTCAACGCTTGAATGAAGCTGTTAACACCCAGAGCGGATGCCTCAATTCAAGCCCCATGCCAGCGAGCAGGCGCCTCTGATTCGTTTGTTCAAGCATCTGCGCCCATACCGCCAGAGGGTTTGGAGTGCTGCCAGCTGCTCGGTGATCAACAAAATCTTCGATCTAGCACCACCGGTACTGATTGCTCTTGCAGTGGACGTGGTTGTTCAGCAGGACACGTCCTGGCTTGCTCAGCTCGGAGCCACCACGGTACTCAGTCAGTTAATCGTGCTGGCAATACTCTCTTTCCTGGTCTGGACGGCTGAATCCTTTTTTGAGTACCTGTATGGCCTGCTCTGGCGAAACCTGGCCCAGAGCGCTCAACACAGCCTGCGCCTTGAGGCTTATGACCATCTCCAGAGACTGGAGATGGACTTCTTCGAACACGACAGCAGTGGACGGCTGCTCACGGTGCTCAACGATGACATCAATCAGCTTGAGCGATTTCTGAACCATGGAGCTAATGAGATCCTGCATCTCATCACCACAGTGCTGCTGGTGGGTTGTTTGATGACGGTGTTGGCTCCGGGTGTGGCGCTCTTCGCCTTCCTGCCAATCCCAATCATTCTCTGGGGCTCACTCAATTTCCAGCGCCGGCTTGCCCCACGCTACGGCGATGTACGCCGACGAGCAGGAGACATGGCCTCAAGGCTCACCAACAACATTGGAGGGATGCTCACCATCAAAAGCTTTGCTCAAGAAGGCTGGGAGCTTGAACAGCTCCGAAGGGAAAGTGATGCCTACAGGGAATGCAACCGACATGCCATCAGGATCTCCGCCGCTTTCATTCCACTGATCCGTTTCGCCATTCTGTTTGCGTTCCTGGCAATCCTGCTGGTCGGGGGAGTTCAAGCCAGGAATGGCGTGATCGCAGTTGGAACCTACAGCTTTCTTGTCTTCATCACCCAGAGATTGCTCTGGCCACTCACAACTCTTGGCCGCACGCTGGATGACTACCAACGCGCCATGGCCTCAACCCAGCGGGTTCTGGATCTGATCGACACACCGATACAGATCGCTGGTGGAAGCCGCCGCGTAGCCGCAGATCAGGTGCGTGGAGACATCCGTTACGAGCTGGTCGATTTCGCTTATCGAAATCGACCCGTTCTGCTGAACAAATTCAACCTAAACATTCCTGCGGGGAAAACACTTGGAATTGTCGGAGCTACCGGTTCAGGCAAAAGCTCTCTAATAAAACTCTTGCTGAGGCTTTATCCCCTCAATTCAGGGAGAATCTTTCTGGATGAAATCCCTATTGAACAATTGCGACTCGATGATCTTCGGCGCTCCATCGCGCTTGTCAGTCAAGACGTCTATCTCTTTCACGGCAGCGTAAGTGAAAACATCGCCTACGGAGCACCCAACGCCTCGTCGAAGCAGGTACGTGACGCCGCTCGCGAGGCCGAAGCACTTGAGTTCATCCAGGCACTGCCGGAACAGTTCGACACAGTCGTTGGAGAGAGAGGACAACGACTCTCAGGAGGGCAGCGCCAACGCATCGCATTAGCAAGAGCGATTCTGAAAAATGCTCCTGTGTTAATCCTTGATGAAGCGACCGCTGCAGTCGACAACGACACAGAAGCTGCGATCCAGCGTTCACTGATGCGCATCACCGCGAACCGCACCACATTGGTGATTGCTCATCGACTCAGCACGGTTCGACATGCTGATCGCATCGTTGTCATGGACCACGGTTGCATCGTGGAAGATGGCACCCATGAACAACTGCTGCATCAAGCTGGTGTCTACGCCGATCTCTGGCGCGTTCAGGCCGGACTGCGCCGCGATGAAGCACTGATCCTTTGATGTTGCCCCTGCTCGCTGCGGCATCACCGGGGCTCACGTCGCTGTCCCACTTGGCACATCAGCCATTGGGAAGCTTCGCGTTGCTCTTGGCGCTGGCAATGCTGGTTCCACCCCTGTTCAGGCGAACAGGCCTTCCCGATCTCGTCGGCCTACTGCTCGCTGGCGTCCTAATGGGCCCCAGCGTTCTCAACCTTCTGCAGCCCGATGGTGAGACCCTTCAACTCGTTTCTGACATCGGCGCGATCTATCTCCTGTTCATTGTTGGACTGGAAATTGATCTCGATGAATTCAATCGAGTACGCAGTCGATCTCTGACCATTGGAGTTCTCCATTTTGTCGGTGGCATGGCAACAGGGGGAGTCATCGGACTCCTACTCGGCTATCCGCTGGTGCCCTGCCTGCTGATCGGGAGCCTGATTGCAACGCATACCCCTTTGGGCTATCCAATCGTGCGCAGTTATGGAGCGCAACGAGATGAGGCCGTCGTGGTCAGCGTGGGCAGCACAATTCTCACCGATATCGCCTCTCTGGTCGTACTTGCGATCGCCATCGGTCTTGGCAGGCACTCCTTTTCACTCATTAATCTGGCCGGCTTGATCGCCAGCGTCGCAATCTTTGCGGTAGCAGTCGTCGTCATCATTCGCACGGTCGGACGCAGGATCTTCCGCGGAAGCGTCAACGACGAAAGTCGGATCTTCCTCACCATCCTGCTCATCCTGTTCATCGCTTCGCTTGGTGCGGAACTTGCCGGCGTAGAAAAAATCGTCGGGGCCTTTCTGGCTGGACTGGCGGTGAACTCCGTGCTGCCAGAGGGAAAGTCAAAACAGCAGGTGATTCTGGTTGGTGCGGCTCTGTTCATCCCCATCTTTTTCATTCACCTTGGCCTGCTGCTCGATCTGAGCAGCCTCAAAAACTCCATCACCCATTTTCAACTGCCTGTCTTGATGGTGATCGGTGTCATCAGCTGCAAAGGGGTCGTGAGCCTGATTGCCGGTCGGGCCTTCCGGTACAACGGCAACCAGATGGTGATGATGTGGTCGTTGGCCATGCCACAGGTCGCTGCAACACTGGCCACAGCATTCATTGGCTACGAGGCCGGATTGCTCGACCAAACGGTGCTGAATGCCGTTCTGGCGATGATGGTGGTGACCGCAACCCTCGGCCCGACCCTCACCGCACGATCGGTCAGGCAACTGGTGGAACCAAAACGAACAAGGCGCAGCAACGCAGTGCTTAGCGATGACGCCTCATCAGACGATGTCACCCCATTCGATGTGGTCAGCCGGCCACTGACCATCGTCGTTCCGATCGCGAATCCTTCCACCGAACAGGGGCTGCTGAGCATTGCCTCACGACTCCTGAGCGGCGGTGCCGAAATGCAGGGTCAATTGCTGCCCCTTGCTCTGGTATGTCCCAGCCTTGAAGAAGCGAGAGGTGGGTTGAATCGTGCAGTGGCATCTGCCCGAGAGAGGCTGTCCCAGGCTGCGACTATCGGCAGGCAGCTGCAGGTGAGAACCCGCTGCCTGCTGCGACTGGATGAAGATATTGCAGGCGGAATGAGTCGCAGCGCCCTTGAACAGGGTGCTGATCTGTTGATGATTGGAGCCGGACGACCGGACAAGGTGAGGCGCTGGTTCTTCGGTGACCTCGTGGACGGGGTCTGCCGCACTGCACATTGCCCAGTTGTGGTGGTCAACCTTGCTGAACGTCAGGTGGAATCACTTCGACGAATTCTTGTTCCAATCAAAGATCTCTCCGCCAGCGCCCGCGAACAGTTTGAACTCGCCCAGCGAATTCTCGCGAGCCAATCCAGCGAGCAGGGCCTGATCACACTTCTGCATATCGTTGATCCTCGACTCAATCGATCTGAACGTATCCGGATCGAACATGAGCTGCGTCGTTGGCAACCTCGCAACAGCATGGGCGCCAACATTCGCATTCAGCTCACGTACGGACCAGGAGTTGAAACCAAGATCGAACTCAGCAGCCGCGATCACGATCTGGTGATCTTGCGCTCTCAGCGCCGTCAAGTTGCAGGATTGCCCATCCCCGCGAGTGATCGAACCAGCAATCTGGTGTCTCTGCTGAATTGCGCTTCGATGGTGATCAGCGAGCCCCTGACCTGAACCAGAACAACCAAGAAAGGAATCGTTAAGAAATTGAGATTTTGGGCTTAAAGTACGGAAATGGATGATGCGAGAAAAGTTCGGCCAAAAACCTTGCTCCTGTCTGCCATCGTTGGGCTGACGGGCGGTTTTTTGCTGGCGATTCCCCTCAGTCGCTCGCTCATGCCCGAATCCGAAGCTCCCCTGCTGCTGCCTGTCAGCAACCCTTTTTCAGCCTGGTCCGTCTTCGATAACCGCGAGATTCTTGTGCTCGGCGTTGATGAGGGTGGCGGCAACACCGATGCAATTTTCACGTTGAAAGTGGAAGGAGGCCGCACCTCCATCACCCAGATCCCTAGAGATAGCTTTATCGATTCCCATAGCTTCGGGCCTGTCAAAGCCAATGCTCTCTATGCCTACGGAGGGCATGAAGCCGTGAAGACGGAGTTATCAAGGCTGATGGGTCGACCGATCGACCACCACATCCTTGTGAACCTCAATGGAATCCGAACACTCAGTGATCTAGTAGATGGCGTAGAAGTCGATGTCCCCAAACGCCTTTACTACCGCGACAACAGTCAGGGACTGCTGATTGATCTGCAACCTGGACCGCAGCTGCTCAAAGGTCGAGACCTTGAGGGTTTCCTGCGCTGGAGACATGATGAGGAAGGTGACCTGGGTCGTCTGGCACGACAGCAGCTCGTGCTGAAAAGCCTTTTCAGCCGACTCACCCGTCCTGAACACCTCGTGAAACTTCCAGCCCTGATCAAAGAGGCAGGCAACAACCTTGAGACCGATCTGGGTGCAATGGAGCTGGGCGGATTGATCACGGCTATGGGGCTGACGGAACTGGAAACCGAACGTCTTGATGCACGCCCCTTCTATCGGAACGGAATCAGTTATCTCGACACTGAATGGCCTGCGCAACAGAGCGGTGGTGAAGCCAGTGAATCCAGCAGCCGGCGCTACCGCTTCCTCTACTGAGCCAACGACGAGCCTTCATCGCCTAAGCCATTCACAATGGCGACGCCGGCGGTTGCATCTGTGGACAGGAATCTGCTGCGACAGAGCATCAGGCTCGGGGTAAGCATCCTGATTACCTGCGCCATTGCTCAGCACTTCCAGCGCATCACCTATCTCTGGTATCCACTTCTGGCTGTCAACCTGATCGTCGACGACCAGGACGAGAACAGTATTCGAGCTGCCCGAGGACGCATCCTCGGAACAGTGACAGGTGGGCTAATCACCTTTCTGGTGCATTCGATCATGAGTGGCTGGATCGGCATCCTAATGAGCCTGTTGATCACGATTCCGCTGCTGCGGCGGTTTGGCTGGGCCAGTGGCATGTCCACAGCCGTGACAGTCACCGTCATGTTTCTGGGCATTCACGAATACGCCACGCTGAGCTGGGACTACGTGCTCAACCGCAGCATCGACACGCTGGTGGGAATCGTCGTGGCACTGGTGATGGGTCGTCTGCTCTGGCCGAAGAATCGACTGGCTCGCATGCAATACCTACATGAACAGCTCACCAAGCTTCTGCAAACAAGGGTCGAAGCCCACAGTCTTGCGCTGCAGGGCATGGGCTCTCCTCCACCTGAAATCCAACCTGCAGTAATCACGAACCAGCTTCTGGAGCTGCAGCGCCTGATCAATGTGGAGCTGAGTCTGGGGCCTCGTCATGTGCAGCGACTAGATCGCGATCATTGGCGCCAATGCCTCAGTTTGTGGCGCTGCCAACAGGTGCGCTGGATACTCGTGGAACGGCTGATTGAGCGGCTTCACCGCGACAAGGGGAGCGAATATCTCCCTGCACTTGGGAGATACCTGGTTGAACGACCAGCACCCCGACGTCGACTGGATCTGAACGGCTGCGATGAAGGGTTGTCGTTACCTCAACGGATCGCTCTTGAAGAGCAGGTGACTCGCTTCCGACGGGTGCTGACGTGCCAGCAACTACTCAATGCTGAGCGATCATCATGAGCGGCAGTAGAAAACAACCCAATCGCTGGATCCAACGGTCCGACATTCGGCTCGCCCTGGTGACGGGTCTAGGTGCAGGCTTCGGGTTGCTCAACACTGTTCCTTACGGCTACTACGTGCCTCTTTGCACAGCCGCGGTGCTGTCGGGAAGCTACGGCAACTCGATGAAGCTGAGCATTCAACGCATCCTCGGGTCGGTGATGGGTGTGTTGATCGCGGTGCTCTTCTCGCGCGGCCTTGAACTTCCTCTACCCCTTGGGCTCGGTCTTGCTCTCGCCAGCGTTCGTCTGCTCGGAGGTGCTCTTGGATTGCAGGTGGGATACAAGGTCGCCGGCAACATCGTGATCATGGGCTGGCTAGTCCACAGCGCAGAGGAATCAATCTGGGGCATGGCTCGCCTGTTCTGGACAGCCTTCGGCATCGCACTATCGCTGTGGGCAACTCGCTACGTCTGGCCCAGTGGCACGATTCCGTCGCTTCATCGGCAGTTCGCCCGCTTCATCGACGAACTAATCCAAGAATTTGAGCTAGAGAGACAACGGCTGGAGGCGGAAACTCCCACACGAATCTCAATGACCAATCGCAGGGACCGACGCACCGAGATCCTGCAACAACTCAATGCCCTGAGACAGCAACGGGATCAGGCCCAAGTGGAACTAGGCCTAAATCCGGAGAACCACCCGCTGCACCAGCTCTGGACAGCACTTGATTTACTGATCTCCCAGCTGATTTCAGTGCTGGACGGCTTGCGAGGATTACCGGCACCAATCCAGTCACCGCTCAGCATCAAAGCCCTTCATCTTGAAGAGGCGGAAGTTATCAAGCATCAGATCAAACTCTTGACTGCCCTGTCCGGAAACCTGCGCCAGCCCGATTTAACCGAGAAGCAGTGCCTGGATCTGCAAGCCCTGATGGTGCTGAACAGAGATCTAGAAGCAGTGGCTGAACAGCTGACGACCAGCCTCGAATTGCATGCTGGACGCAAGGGCAAGGAGGCAGACATTTCCCCAGAGCGGATGCGACAGATCGTTCTGCGCACATCCCTGATTGAGCATGGAGCTTCCGTGATGCACGACTGCCTGCCGGGAATGGCCAGATCGAAGCCTGTCACTTCAACTCGCTGAAGTTGTTGTACGGCGTCAGGATCAAGGCCCTCAAGGACACCAGGCTCATCCCTTGATCAGGTCGTTCATCAGGGGTTCATTTCTGATCCCGATTGTTGGCCTGCTGTTACCGGCGGCCTCTACAGCCACTCCAGATGGAGGAACTCCAGCGCGCCTGAATTACGGCGGCAATACCTATCAGCTCGAACGCAGCTGGAGCGAACTGAACCAACAACTCGACAGCCTGGACACGCTGTTGGGCCCTGCGACAGACCTTGATGATTCGGACGACCTAAAGGCGCCGGAACTGCCATCCAATCTCATCGACGCCAACCGCCCGGCAGAAGATGCTCTCAGTGAAGAAGACAGCATTCCAGATCCACCTCTCAGTCTTCCTGGACTGGCTGATCAAAACTCCAAGGTGAAATCCGTAAGCCTGAAGCAGGCCATCGCGATTGCCTTCCGCAACAACCCCGAACTTCAGATTCAACGGGAGCAGATAGCTGCGCAGGGCGCCAGGGTCGCCTCGCTCTCAGGGGCTTACTGGCCCACCATCAGCGTGTTTGCCGATCTAGAGGGTTTCCAGAACGGCAGCACCACCTTTTCGCCTTACGGCAACAACAACTTCGGATTTGGTTCTCTGTTCGCTAAAGAGGGCCAGACACCCAATTTCGCGCTCACCAAGAACGACAAGAAGATCAGCGGCAGTACTTCAGGCCCCTTCTACATACCAGCAGGAGGGGGGTTATATGCCGACTCCAATGGCGTTGACTCGCAAGCGGGCCTGCAACTCAACTACGCGCTGATCGATTTCGCCCGCACGCCAAGGGTCCGCTCCGCCGATGCCAAGCTGCAGCAGTTCAAACAGCAGTACGCCAACCAGCTCCGAGCGCTGCAACTCGAGATCAGTGAGGCTTACTACCAGCTTCAGCTGAATGAGCAGTTGGTACGCATTCGTGATGCAGTGGTACGAACCGACTTGATCGTGCTGGAAGATACGCTGAATCTCAAACAGGCAGGGCTCGTACCGCGGGTGGATCTTTTGCGCCGCAATGCAACCCTCGCAACTGATCAGGAGGAACTGATCCAGGCTCTGGCGGATCGAGCTGTTTCAAGAAGAGCGTTATGGACCCTGTTAAATCTGCCCGCCGATGTGGTTCCTAGTGCAGGCGACGCAATCAGGCTGGCACCAGCCTGGCCACTGAGTCTTGAACAGTCCTTGCTAGCCGCCTACGACAGCAACCCCGAGCTTGATGCGATCCTCGCCACGCGACGGGCCCTGGCATTGCAGCAGGACGAAACGGCAGCTCAGCTCCTGCCCAAGCTGAGCCTGTTCGCGTCCGTGGGAGGCATGGCATCGGTAGAACGCACTTTCAACTTCTCTTTAATGGGCGAAGGATGCTGCGGTGGCACGTTTTTTCCCCTCGAGCAGGTGGCGGGATACGACTGGTCGGTTGGGCTCGCTTTCAACTGGATGATTTTCAATGCTGGTGCAACGGCGAACGCCGTGAAAGCCCTTTCTTTGCAGGAGCAGGCAGCAAGCCAGTCGTACGCGGCCACCCGCAACAGCATCCGGCTTCGCCTCGAACGGGCTTTCCTGAATCATGAAGCAAGTCTGGCCAAGCTGGTTTCGGCGCGGCGTGCAGTAGGAGCAAGCAAGGAAGCCTTCCGAGACAGCACACTCCGCTACAAGACAGGACTCACCAATGAAGTGGATCTCTCAGTGACTCAGACACAGCTGGTTGATTCACTGGTGAACCGCCTAATCGCAACTGTGGATGTGAATGTGACCTACGCCCAGCTGTTGCGTGAACTTCTGCCGATGCCAAGGGATCCCGACTCAACTGTTCCCACGGAGCTGACCCTGGAAGGGTTCTCAATGCATGAACTGAATCAACCCTGACCAGCCGAACATCTGGGAATCAGGATTGATAACTAGCGCTGAGCGAATACTGGCTTGTCTTGCAAACTAATAGCAGATTTGATGATTCATTAAATCCCGCCTATGTCTGCTCAATTGCGCTCAATCGTGCCAGGTATGGCGACGAAGTCGTCACCTATTGAAGGCTGATTGTTGGTCTTTTTGGGGTGATTGAAGAAATAAAACCCCCCTGAGGAGGCAGGGGCTCTTATGAGTAAACTCCTAACAAGTAAACAACATCAAAAATCTTCAATTTGGATGGTCGCACAGCAGAGCTATCTCAAGAGAAAAGCGGCGTAAAATATTTTCACCGCAGGGATGAGGTGGAACTGTCATCAGTCCTCCAGACGCGCCTTCGAGCTCCTCATCAGAAACCTTTGATTGAGCTTGTTTCAAGTCATCAGCAGAAATCGTAAAACCTGCATTTTTCGCAATCTCAGCAACAGTATTGGTATCCACTGCCCTTTTGAGCTTCTCCTGAAGGCTGGTGTCACCTTTGACCTTCTCTAGGAACGCCTTGAGTTGCTCTTCTGACATGGTTAGTAGGTCTTTTAAGCAGTCATAGCAACGATGCTTTGAAGTGTCTTTGATTAATACTTACTGCGCTCAATCGTGCCAGGTATTGAAGGCTGATTTATGAGCTTATTGGCGAGGTTGAAGAAGTAAAAAGCCCCTGCGGTTGGAGGGGCTTTGATTCAGAGTAGGCTGCTGCTCAACCTGGGAGCACGGACTGGCGGCTGTTGTGTCTTGCCTGGGCGCGATAATCCCAAAGGAGCCTCGTCAACGACTCCGCCAGCTATACCTTCCAATTCCTCTTCAGACATCTCTGATTGAGCGTTCATCAAGTCGTCAGCAGAAATACTAAATCCCGCCTCCTTTGCAATAGAGACCACAGCATCAGGATTAGCTGCTGCTTTTAGTTTCGCTTGCAGATTGTCGTCTCCGTGAACCTTCTCAATAAAGGCTTTGAACTGTTCCTCTGACATAGGTTCCAGGAGTCTTTACCGGTTATAGCAACGGTCTTCTGCAGTGTCTTTGACTAACAATTAAAGTGCTCAATCGTGCCAGGTATGGCGACGAAGTCGTCACCTATTGAAGACTGATTGTTGGTCTTTTTGGGGTGATTGAAGAAATAAAACCCCCCTGTGGTGGTAGGGGTTTTTATGAGTAAACTACAACCAACTAACCACCCCAGCCAGCAAGAACAGGAAGCAAGGAAAACCAGCACCCAAGGGTTCCACCGCAGTTCCGAGGATCAAAACCGCCAGCCACGTTTTCCAGTTCCTCTTCTGAAACCTCTGATTGAGCGTTCTTCAAGTCATCAGCAGAGATGCTAAATCCCGCCTCTTTCGCAATCGCAAGAACTGCGTCTGAATCAGCAGCTGCTTTGAGCTTTTCCTGAAGGCTGGTATCGCTTTGGACTTTGGCGATGAATGCTTTCAGTTGCTCTTCTGACATGGGTATCGGGAATCTTTAATTGTTATAGCAATAATGTCTTTAAGTGTCTTTGGCTAATAATTACTGCACTCAATCGTGGCAGGGATTGGAGGCTAATTGTTGGGCTATTGAATGAGATTGAAGGAATAAAAAGCACCTGCAATTGCAAGCGCTTCAGGTTTGATATGGTTAGTAGTTAAATTAGATTGGCAGGTCACTTAGTTCGGCATTCCAGTTGGACACTATTCCCGCATGCGACCAGCACTGAACATACCCAACCTGTTCGCCCGCCACCCGAAACACCTTCTAGCTCATTTTCACTTAGCTTACTGAGCTTTTCAGCGGTGAATTCATGACCATGTTCTTTAGCAATGCCTATAACATCTTCAGGTGAATTTGCTGCCTGTAGTTTCTCCTGAAGGCTGGTGTCGCCTTTGACTTTTTCAAGGAATGCTTTGAGTTGCGCCTCTGACATGGGTGATTGGCGAGTACAGGAGACTTAGGCATGGCCAGCCACAGTGTCACCCGTACTCCGGGCAACATTCAACCTTGGTCCTAAAACCGAACCTTAAGGGGCGGCTCTTGCCCTATCGAGAAACTTTCAGCAGGACTAAACCAAGATCATCGATCCCGGAGTCACCCATGGATGTTGATCTGATCAGGTGTGAATACCAAGGTTGTCAGTGCACCGTTCAAGTGCCGAAAGCTGTAATACGTCAGGGCAAAGCCTTCTGCTCTGAAGCCTGCGCGGATGGACATGGCTGCGGATGCCATCGGGGATGGTGCCCCTCAGCCATGTTGATCTAAGCCGAATGCCCCCCAACCGTCTTCTTATCTCGCCGCTTGGATGAACTCAACCCTTCGAAACGGGCGCGGTTCTTATTCGGAATGGAGCACTCTGAAACATCAGAGCTGCCGTACTACTTATCTACGGGTCTGGACGACCACCATCGCTCGATGCGATAGCCAAAAATCACGAGAAACACAACAAGCCAGAACCACAGTTCAGGTGGATTGGCATTGAGCAGAATGATCAGCAGAACTAATTCTGAAACCAGCCAGGGAAGTTCCTGACGCAAAAGAGGACGGAGTGACATAAAAAAGTCAGAACATCACTGAGGGGTTCCTGGCTGCCGCAGGAACGGCAGATCCCAGATGCGATCAATGCGGAATGTACGGAACCCGCCGGTAAGCGAACGCAACCCAGGAATGATGTAAGTCACCGGTGAGCGCCACTCCACATAGGCGAACGTATCTACGGTGAGACCTTCGCGGATCGGGAAAACCCCACTGCCCTGCGAAAGCGTCCATCGATAGCCGTCATCAGTGCGGGGGTGACGGTCGAGCTCGATTTCAGCACGCATCACAGGGCCGTGTTCGACAAGCGCTTCTGCCAACTGGTTATTGCCAATCGTGGTGGAGATATCTTCCTGCGTGGCGGGGAGGGTGAGCACACTGCGCACCTTGCCAACGATCCCACCAAAACGACCGCGCTGATTCCAGAGGGGCACAACCTCCACTGGCAAACCAATCGGAAGTCGACGGGCATCCGCAGGAGAGAAATACGACACGGCGATCAGATCACCTCCGGTTTTGCTTTCGCCCTTCGGAGGTCTGGCGTTACGGCCAATGGTGCCTAAACGATCACCAAGCTTGACCGTCTGCCCCTGAATGACCTGAAGATCAAGCACCGTGCCACTGCGCACCGCAGTGACATTGCCGTCAAAGGCGATTCTGGCCTCCATGACCTTGATCTCCCGCTTGAGATCATCGATCTGAAACCGCCGGTCCAGCTTCTCAGACTCGATGTTGAGCTTGATTTGCTGGAAATCGGTGATCTGGTCCCTGCGCTGAATCTTGATGTCATCCAGCTGGACACTTGTCGTGGTGAGGCCCTGTTCCGCAGACACCACCTCCTGTGCCAATGGCGCCACCACCTCCCGTCTCGCCAACCAGTTGAGGTTGTCGAGCTTGCTGTTGTAAGTCGCCTGAAGCCTGGCCAGACGTTTTTCATCGTCGTCTAACTTGGCCAACGCTGTATCAAGAGCCAGCTTGGCTGTGCGAATCCGTAGGGCGTCCCGCTCATCCAGTTCCGCGTTCTGACGCACCAATTGACGCAAGTTTCCTTTCTGCTGGTCGAGCTTCCGTTCCAGCACAGGTAGATACAGAGTCATCAGCACCTGACCCTTGCGCACGCCTTGTCCGACCTCGGTGTTGATGCTCAGGACCTGGCCAGCTGCCCTGGCATTGAGAATCCCAGCATTGTCCGGGTAGATCAAAACGCCGCGTCCTTCCACTTCAGTGGGCACCGGCCAGAACAGAAGCCAAGCACCGAATAGCGTGCCCATGCCGGCCAGTGAGGCGCCGACCTGCTGATGGTCGGTGAGGCCGTTCCATCGGCCCCGAAGACGCTCAACGCGGGAAGACGTAGTCATACACGCCATCTTGCTGGCGATGAACAGTCTCTGTCGGTACTGAGAGGACAGTTCAGATCAACGTCCGAAGTCTTAGATCAACAGTGTGAACGAACTGATCACTGAAGAGAACAGTCCCTGAACCTTCGACCAGCGATCTTCATTGGTGCTGGTCGCCAGGGTGTAGAGGCGACTGCGATCGACCACCACTGTGGCCAGCTCATGGCGATCGCGGTCCTCCAGATGCACGACATATTCCAGGTCATAGAAGACATGACCATCGGAATCACGCTCACTTGCTGCGATCAGCTCGGCATTCCGACCACTGCCGTCAGGAGCGATCACCTCTCGCCGCAATCGCTCGCCGACGGCCACGGCGCTCCCGAGACTCACAAGATCGTCATCGGGGTCAACATCCGAGACGACCAGGCTCACCGTTTCATCACTGTGGATCAGGTCATGAAACACCACAGCAGGCCCGCCGGTCACAGCGACCCGAGTCCAGCCGGTTGGATAAAGGAAGGCATAGCGACCGTCGGGACTCTTGAAGGAGTTGAGGCCGGCGCTGGCACCGCCGCAGGCGCTGAGCATCAGCACACAGAGCAGAACGAGCAGTGACCGGAGCGGTTGACGCAGCAATGAGCGCATTGAGAAAGCTGGATTGAAGTTGACCGAATGCGCGCCATTCTGCCCGCTTCATCCCCTGCTTAGATTTTCGCCACTTGCCTCGATGTTCTGAGCGGATTCACCCGACCCCTAGCTCGGCTGATCGACCAGTTCGAGCGACTGCCGGGGATTGGTCCCCGTACTGCACAGCGACTGGCCCTGCATCTGCTCAGGCAACCGGAAGAGCAGATCCGCAGTTTCGCGGATGCCTTGCTGGCGGCACGGACCCAGGTTGGGCAATGCCAAACCTGCTTTCACCTCAGCGCCGATCCTGTATGTGAGATCTGCCGCAATCAGGAGCGTTCCAACGGCCAGATTTGCGTGGTTGCTGATTCACGTGATCTGCTCGCTCTGGAAAGGACCCGAGAGTTCAACGGCCGCTATCACGTTCTGGGAGGTCTGATCTCTCCCATGGATGGCATCGGTCCTGATCTGCTGCAGATCAGCAGCCTGGTGAAGCGGGTGGCCGCCGATAACGTCGAGGAAGTGATTCTGGCTCTCACCCCCAGCGTGGAAGGCGACACCACAAGCCTCTACGTGGCCAGGTTGCTTAAGCCGTTCACCCGGGTCAGCCGGATTGCCTACGGACTCCCAGTAGGCAGTGAACTTGAGTATGCCGACGATGTGACTCTCAGCCGTGCACTCGAGGGACGACGCGACGTGGACTGATCCAGGCTGATGACTGCGGCGAGGCGATCGATCACGGGTGTGGAGTCGGCCATCAGGTTCTCCCTTCGTGGAAATAGAGCCACTCTGGAAGCAGACACGTTTGCAGGCGTGCGCAAGACCAGCCGTTTTTCATCCATCCAGCCCCATGAGCGGTTGCCCGAGTGGCTGCGTCGCCCCCTGGGAGAAGCCTCCGCTATCGAACGGGTTCAGGGGCTGGTGAAGTCCAATGCCCTGCACACCATCTGCGAAGAAGGACGCTGCCCCAACAGGGGTGAGTGTTATGCCGCCGGCACCGCCACGTTCCTGCTTGGTGGATCAATCTGCACGCGCAGCTGCGCGTTCTGCCAGGTGGAGAAAGGTCGTGCTCAGGCCGTCAACCCGCTCGAAGCGGAGAAGGTTGCCGATGCCGTTGAGGCGATGGGACTGCGATACGTCGTCCTGACTGCCGTTGCACGCGATGACCTCGACGACCATGGGGCCTGCCTGTTCACCTCTGCCATGGGAGCGATCAGGGCCAGGAATCCCCTGATCGCCATTGAGGTATTGACCCCGGATTTCTGGGGAGGGCACTCAGACTCCCAGAAAGCCGTCAGTGCTCAACGCGAGCGATTGGCGACAGTGTTGAATGCGGCGCCGGTGTGTTTCAACCACAACCTCGAAACCGTCAAACGACTACAGAGGGAGGTGCGGAGAGGAGCCACGTACGAGAGATCGCTGGGGTTATTGGCCGCCGCAAGGACGCTGGCACCGGCGATTCCCACCAAAAGCGGACTGATGCTGGGGCTCGGAGAAAGCAGGGATGAAGTGATCGAAACCATGCGCGATCTGCGAGCCGTTGACTGCCAGCGGCTCACCATCGGGCAGTACCTACGCCCTTCGCTGGCCCACATTCCCGTAGCCCGCTACTGGCATCCCGATGAATTCGAGGATCTAGGAGACGTTGCTCGCGAACTGGGATTCGCCGTAGTGAGAAGTGGCCCCCTGGTGCGCAGCAGCTATCACGCCGCGGACTGACGCCAACGCGTCAGAGCCCTGTCCCGCACCTGAACGCAGTCACCAAGCATCAGTGCACCAGCGCCTCCCCAGACCATGCGCATCGGCAGGTCCCAGAGGGCGGCCTGCACTTCGCGCACGGATTCAAATCCGCGCCCCCTGAAATAACGCACTAAACGTTGATGCTGGCTTTCGTCATCACGAATGGCGAGCAGTCTCGCCTGACGGCAAGGGGTGGCCTCCATCGCCCAGGCCATCGTGGCCGCCCAGATGAGATCACCGCATCCCGCAGGGGCGGCCGGCAGCACGCGCATCGTGTCCAGCTGTAATCCACGGGGGGCGCTGTAAGCCCAGGCTTTCATCTCGCCAAGAAGCTGCAAACGTTCCGACTGCGAACGAGCCACTACAAGCCTCAGACTCCATAGTCCCAAAGGACGGCCAACTTGAAGCCTCAGAAGCAGGCCCCGTTGACGGGCCTCCATTTCCAGTTGATCCAGCATCACCACTCCGAAGCGAGGTAAGGCCCCGAATCGATCACAGCCTCGATGGGCAATGCTCCATAAAGGTGTGGAAACAACTCTCCGCTCGGAATCGCATCGGCGCGCAGAGGAGAGGTCAGCCTTGCCGCATCAATCGTGAGCAGGATCACCGATTCAGCATCCGCATAGAAACGCTCAAAGGTGCTCACCACCTGTTCACGCCAAGACAGATGAATGAATCCCACCTGATCAAGTCGCAGTCCTCGGGTCGACATGTCGTAGTGACCCGACTGGCTTGCGGCTTTCCAGTCCTCAGCCAGCGCCAGATGGAACAAGGGTTGGTCAGCTGGAACATCGACAGCATCAGCAGGGAACAGGGGCTGAAGACCACCGGGATGCCATGGGTCAGCCCTCTGCATGAGGCGCTCAAAATCAGGATCCTGTAAAAAGCGCATCAACCACCCACGCAGCGGCTCCAGGGATTGATCAGCATCAAATCCCTCAGGATCAGCGATTCGCCACTGACGCACAAACGGCCACAGTGCGACATCAGCGAGTGAACAGCTGGCATCCACAAGCCAGCCACCACAGTCATTAATCCGCTTAGCCCACCCCCGCAACACATCTAACCCCTGCTGCTGATGCTCCTGTTTGGACTGCCCCGGATAGCGATCGCTGTATTTGAAACGATCGAGATGATGTTTAAAGGTCGTGTCGTTGAGCTCAATCAGCTGCCGGATGCAGTCCTGCGTTTTGCCAGAACCCTGCCGGCGGAGATCGCGCGGATCGGCCTGGTTGAGTGCCCAGTGCATCACCGCAAGGCTTTCATCGATCACCGTGCCGTCAGCGAGAACCAAAACCGGCACCGTTCCTTTCGGGGATACCTCGAGCATCGGCGCTGGTTTGTCCTTGAGTTCAATTTCCCTCCATTGGACAAGCTGACCTGCCTGCAACAAGGCCCAGCGTGCGCGCATCGCATAGGGACAGCGACGAAAGCTGTAGAGAACAGGCAGTGTGCTCATCCTTGAGTGTTGGGCCTTGATTGCCAGCCTGAGGATTGCGAGAGGACTCCTTGTCTGAGCTGGCTCTGCCGCATCGCGAAGCGTGCCCTGTCGGCATCTGTGAAACGATCCCTGCACTGCAGACACTGCACGCCGGGGATGTAACTCTCCAGTTGCCGCTGCTCAGGCGTCAGTGGCAGACCGCAGGCATGGCACATGCTGTGCTGGCCAGGCTCGAGCTGATGGTTGAGAGCGACTCGCTGATCAAACACGAAACACTCACCCTTCCAGCGGCTTTGGTCTTCGGGCACCTGCTCCAGGTAGTTGAGAATGCCGCCCCGAAGATGATGAACCTCGGGGAATCCCCGCTGTTGAAGAAAGCTGCTGGCCTTCTCACAACGAATTCCACCGGTGCAGAACATGGCGATGCGCGCCGGAGACGTGCGCTCAACCAGAGGGCGGAGATGCTGTTCCACCCAGTCAGGAAAATCCCGGAAACTGTCAGTTGCTGGATCCAGAGAACCCACAAAACTGCCTACGGCCACCTCATAGGCATTGCGGGTGTCGATGACCAGCGTGTCTGGGTCATCCACCAGCTCATTCCAGTGGTGAGGGTCCACATAGGTACCCACATTGCGGCGAGGATCAGCACAAGGCTGCCCCAGGCTTACGATCTCGCGCTTGCGACGGGCCTTGAAACGCCGGAAAGCGGGCCGACTGCAGCGGCTCCGCTTCACCTGCAGGCACTCGAAATGGGCATTCCCCAGCGTGATCCTGGCGCGCAAGCACTCCAGAATCATGCTCACGCCTTGGTCGGGACCACTGATCGTGCCATTCACCCCTTCCGGTGCCAGCAACACCGAACCCACAACCTGTTCACAAGAGGCCAGCTCCGGCAGATCTGTCAGCAACGACTCCAGCTCAGCGGGCCCTAATGACGTGAAGGCGTAAAACGCGGCCACTAAAAACGATGGGCTTTCGGGCTGCGCAGCCGTCATGCCGCAGCTATCTCCCGCTCAGGCTGGTTCTCGAGCGGGTGTTCATGCCAGCTGGCCTGGACACCTGCGGCTTCAAGCAGGGCCCGGTCGGAATCCACAGCAGGATTCCCCGTTGTGAGCAAGGTATCGCCGTAGAAAATCGAATCGGCACCTGCCTGAAGGCAAAGGATCTGAGCTTCCCGATTGAGTTCTTCCCGACCGGCACTCAAACGCACGCGGCTGAACGGCATCAGAATTCTGGCAACGGCCACCATCCGCACCAACTCAAGCGGATCAACGGTGGGCAGGCCTTCCAGCGGTGTTCCCTCAACAGCCACCAAACCATTGATCGGGACACTTTCCGGATGGGGGTCGATGCAGGCCAGGACCCGCAGCATCGAGGCACGGTCGCGAAGAGTTTCACCCATGCCGATGATTCCGCCGCAGCAGAGCGTGACCCCGGCACGACGGACGCGTTGCAGGGTCTCCAGCCTTTCCTCATAGGTGCGGGTCGTGATGATTCTGTCGTAGTGCTCCGGACTGGTATCGAGGTTGTGGTTGTAAGCCGTGAGTCCGGCCTCGGCCAGACGCTCCGCCTGCGTATCGGTCAGCATTCCTGCAGTCACGCAGGCTTCCAGCCCAAGCTCACGAACGCCTCGAACCATTTTCAACATCGACTCAAAGGCAGGTCCTTCCCGGATCTCCCTCCAAGCCCAGCCCATACAGAAGCGATCCGCACCGGCATCGGCAGCCGCACGAGCCCTGTCAAGGACGGCCTTCACCTCCAAATCAGCCTGCCCAGCAACATCACTGCTGTGATACATCGACTGAGAGCAGTAGGCGCAATCCTCCTCGCAGCCACCGGTCTTGACACTGAGCAGGGACGCCAGCTGAACCCGGTAACCAGGATTGGCAGCCCGATGCACGCTTTGGGCGCGCCAGAGCAGATCCATCAGAGGCAGGTCAAGAAGATCTTGAATCTCCTCAAGACTCCAGTCGTGGCGTAGGTCCACCGTGTCCGTCATTGAACCAGCCACCATTGCTGCTGCTCTCAGGATCCCAGAGAGTGGGGCTCGATGGAGTGAAGTCCACCAAAACGTCGCTGACGGCCCTGGTAATCCTGCAGAGCGAGCTCAAGGGCCTCAGCATCGAAATCCGGCCAAAAAAGATCGGTGACATGAATCTCGGCATAAGCCAGCTGCCAGAGGAGGAAATTACTGATCCGCCGCTCGCCGCTGGTCCTGATCAACAGATCCGGATCACGCTCCCCTGCCGTAAACAGCTCAGCTGCAAGCGCATTTTCATCGATCTGCGAGGGCTGCAAATCTCCACGAGCTACACGTTCCGCCAGGCGCTGGCTAGCGCGCACCAACTCACGACGACCGCCGTAATTCGTGCAGACATTGAAGTGAATGCCACTGTTCCCAGAGGTCCGATGCGTGGCTTCCGCAATCAGTGACTGCAGCTTGATCGGCAATTCATCCAGGTCTCCAAGAAAGCGAATTCGCACCTGTTCCTGCTCGAGCGCCTGCAGCTCTCTCTGCAGGACGCTTTCAAACAAAGTCATCAAAAAATTGACCTCATCGCCTGGCCGAGACCAGTTCTCCGTGGAGAAGGCATAGGCGGTGAGTGCTTCGACACCCCAGTCACTGCAATGCCGAAGAGTGGATTTGAGCGCCTCAACACCGGCCCTATGACCCATGACCCGTGGCAGACCGCGAGCTTTGGCCCAGCGTCCGTTGCCGTCCATGATCACAGCGATATGACCGGGCATCCTGCGTGGATCCAGCCCCTCGGGACAGCACCGCGGTGCCGCTTGATCAGTACTGACGGCCAGTCGTCGGCTCAAGGCAGTGAATCCTGGGTGCCTGAACTCACGCTACGCGGAGATGGTGATTTCACCGGCGCGGTCGACACAGACGCGGCAATCAACTCGGTGAGCAAATCCTGCAAGCGTGAACTGGTGATCGGGCGTTCTAGACGTCCCTGGTTGGCCAGAGACAAGGTACCGGTCTCCTCGGAAATCACCACGCAGATGCAGCGATCAAACCGTTCAGTAATACCCAGAGCCGCCAGATGACGTGTGCCATAGCGACTGATGCCCTGACGTGACAACGGCAGGATCACTCCTGCAGAGATGATGCGGCTGCCCTTGATCACAACGGCACCATCGTGAAGAGGCGTATCGGAAGCAAACAGATTCAGCAGCAATTCGCTGCTCAGCTGGGCATCAATGGTGACGCCAGGGTTGAGAAAATCCTCCGGTCTCAGATCACTGCCGAGATCGACAACGATCAAGGCCCCACGACGACTCTTAGACAGACGCCCTGCTGCGTCGGTGAGTTGTGCAACGGTGCTGGCAGTCGCCCTCATTTTGCTCTGGGGATTCCCCAGCAACACAGCAAGACGGCCCGTACCGAGAAGTTCCATCAACCGTCGCAACTCTCCCTGCCAGAGAATGGCTAGTGACAGAGAGCAGGCAAGAACCAACGCATCAATGAGCGTTGAGGTCAGTGGCAGATTGAAAAAACGCTTGACAAACCAGGCCAGCGCCACAAGGAAGAGGTAGCCACGCAACAGCCATAGCGTTCGCTGCTCATTGACTCTGGTGAAGAGCAGAAAGCCGAGGAGAGAAGCGCAGAGAACATCAAGTAGAAGGCGCAGTTGCAACACCTCCAACACCTTCGCCTTCGCCTTTTGGTGTCCTCAGTTTACAGAGCGCAACCGTTCAGGCATCAGGTCGTAACGCAGCAGGTCTTCAGGTTGTTCGCGGCGCTGAACCAGCTCAGCTTCTCCTGAATTGACAAGCACTGCGGCTGGTCTTGGAATGCGGTTGTAGTTGGAACTCATCGAAGCGTTGTAGGCCCCGGTGGCGAAGACCGCCAGGATCTCCCCGCTGCTGCAGGTAGGGAAGGCAAGATCCTTGAGCAGCACATCTCCCGACTCACAGTGCTTACCAGCAAGAGTCACGGTCTCTTCTGCACTTGCCAATGGGCGGTCCGCCAAACATGTGGTGTAGAGGGATTGATACGTGATCGGCCTGGGGTTGTCGCTCATGCCTCCATCAACAGAGAGGTAGGTGCGGATCCCAGGAACCACCTTGCGAGAGCCAACGGTGTAGACGGTCACCCCTGAGGGCGCCACCAGCGAGCGTCCTGGCTCGCAGAGCAAACGCGGCAACGCAATATCACGCTCTCTGCAGGCCGCCACGACGGCTTCTGCCACGACTTTCACCCACGCATCGATCGATGGGGGATCGTCGCTTTCCACATAGCGGATTCCCAGGCCTCCTCCAACATTCAGATCCCGAACGGGGTGGCCGAGTTCAAGAGCCAGACGCAGGGCATCGGCCATGACAGCGGCCAGGTCGCGATGGGGCTCAAGCTCAAATATCTGTGAGCCGATATGGGCATGGAGGCCTTCAACTCTCGCCCAGGAACAGCCCTGGAGCCTGCGAAGCACGGGCTCAAGCTGATCAGGATCAAAGCCGAATTTGCTATCGAGATGCCCGGTGCGTATGTACTCGTGGGTATGGCACTCAATGCCTGGCGTGAAGCGAAGCATCAGCCGAACAGGCTGCCCGCCATCAGGAACAATCCTCTCAAGACAATCCAGATCGTGCTGGTTATCTGCCACCACCATCACGTCATGGCCATAAGCCAACACCAGCTCTTCAACCGATTTGTTGTTGCCGTGAAGCACCATCCGTTCGGCAGGCATGCCGCCATCGAGTGCGGTCATTAATTCTCCCGCAGAGACCGCATCAAGCCCCAAACCCTCTGAAGCCACCAAGGCCGTCAGAGCCAATGAACTGTTGGCCTTCGACGCGTAAATCGCCAATGAAGGGCCGGGGTAGTGACGCTTTAGCGCATCGCGATAGGCCTGGCAGGCCTTACGAATGCTGGCTTCGTCCAGAACATACAAAGGAGTGCCATAGCGCTTGGCCAGCTCGCTCAGAACACAGCCTCCGACCGCTAAGCGGCCCTGATCGTCAAGGACTGCGGTGATCGGTGCAAGATTGCGATTCGGGCTGTTCAGGTCACACCCTGATTCATAGGGCTGTGGCATGGAGCGTCGGGTCGGTCGCACAGGCAATGTAAGAAGGCGCGTCGCCCAGGCAGTGCTGTTTTGGTTGGTGAAGTGGCCGTCAACGCACGAATGCTGGGTCCTGACGACCTGGGTGCCTGTCTAAGGCTTGATCGCATTGCCTTGAAGGGGCTCTGGACGAAACAGCAGTGGGAGAGAGAGCTTTCAGACAACAACAGACTGGTGATGGGCATCGACACCGAGGATCGAAGCCTGATCGCCCTGGCCTCTGCATGGCTGGTCATTGACGAACTTCAAATCACGGCTGTGGCGGTAGACCCGATGCATCAACGCTGCGGCTTCGGCGCCAGGGTGCTGCAGGCAATCATGGATCGCGCTGCATCTCTTGGAGCAGTGTCAGCCACCCTTGAAGTGGCCTCAACAAATGCCGTGGGTCTGGCTTTTTACGCCCACAGCGGTTTCTCAACAACAGGTCGCAGAACCGGTTACTACGCAAACGGCGACGATGCCCTGCTTCAATCCAGATCAATCGGAAGTGGTAGGGATTTCCGCACTGATCAAACTGAATAAAGGAACACATTTCGGCATTGATTAATACTTTCTGAGGCAACCAACCCCCAACAACACTGGGATGTGCCTTTGGATCATCGATCCACAACCACCCGTTCAACCCTGATAGGTTGGGCTGAACAGCTGTCGGCCTGAGCAATGTTCGAGAGGTTTACCGAGAAGGCCATCAAGGTGATCATGCTTGCCCAGGAGGAGGCAAGACGACTTGGTCACAACTTCGTGGGCACTGAGCAAATCCTGCTCGGACTGATCGGTGAGGGAACTGGGGTTGCAGCCAAAGTGCTGAAGTCCATGGGTGTGAATCTCAAGGACGCCCGTGTTGAAGTTGAAAAAATCATCGGACGTGGCTCAGGTTTTGTCGCCGTAGAGATTCCGTTCACACCTAGAGCCAAGCGAGTTCTCGAGCTGTCTCTTGAGGAGGCTCGTCAACTGGGGCACAATTACATCGGTACGGAGCATCTGCTCTTGGGCCTGATCCGTGAAGGAGAAGGTGTTGCAGCTCGTGTCCTTGAAAATCTCGGGGTTGATCTCGCCAAGGTCCGCACTCAAGTGATTCGGATGCTTGGTGAAACCGCTGAAGTTGGTGCTGGAGGCGGTAGTGGTTCTGGTGCCAAAGGATCCACCAAAACTCCCACTCTCGACGAATTCGGAAGTAACCTCACACAGCTGGCCAGCGAAGCCAAGCTCGATCCGGTGGTGGGACGTCATAACGAAATTGATCGTGTGATTCAGATCCTTGGTCGCCGCACCAAAAACAATCCTGTGCTGATTGGTGAGCCTGGTGTCGGCAAAACAGCCATTGCTGAGGGCCTGGCTCAGCGGATCCAACAGGGTGACATCCCCGACATCCTTGAAGACAAGCGTGTTCTCACTCTCGATATTGGTCTTTTGGTTGCCGGTACCAAATATCGAGGTGAATTCGAAGAGCGCCTCAAAAAAATCATGGAGGAAATCAAGGGCGCAGGCAATGTGATCCTCGTGATCGACGAAGTTCACACACTGATTGGCGCAGGCGCTGCTGAGGGTGCCATCGATGCTGCCAACATCCTCAAACCAGCCCTTGCCAGAGGCGAGCTGCAATGCATCGGTGCCACAACTCTTGATGAGTACCGGAAGCACATCGAGCGCGATGCGGCTCTGGAACGACGCTTCCAGCCAGTCAACGTTGGTGAGCCTTCGATCGAAGACACCATCGAAATTCTGCGTGGACTGCGTGAGCGCTACGAACAACATCACCGCCTACGCATTACCGATGAAGCCTTGGAAGCCGCGGCAACCCTTGGCGATCGCTACATCTCAGACCGCTTCCTGCCTGATAAGGCCATCGATTTAATCGATGAGGCCGGCAGCCGTGTACGGCTGCTGAATTCCAAACTCCCCCCTGAAGCCAAAGAAGTCGATAAAGAGCTGCGCCAAGTTCAGAAAGAGAAGGAAGACGCTGTCCGAGAGCAGGACTTCGCCCGTGCTGGCGAACTGCGAGACAAGGAAGTTGAACTGCGAGAAAAAATCCGCACACTTCTGCAGAACAGCCGCCAGGACACTCCCAGCGAGTCTTCAGAACCCACCGAAACTGCCGAGTCCTCCACGGAATTGGCTGCTGTAAGTTCCGATCAATCATCCTTCCAGGGCGCAGTTGCAGAAACAACTTCACCGGTCGTTAGCGAGGAGGATATTGCCCAGATCGTGGCGTCCTGGACGGGTGTACCTGTGCAAAAGCTCACCGAAAGTGAGTCCGTCAAACTGCTCAACATGGAAGAAACGCTTCACAAGCGTTTGATCGGTCAGGACGAGGCTGTGAAGGCAGTTTCTAAAGCGATTCGCCGAGCACGCGTGGGGCTCAAGAATCCGAATCGTCCAATTGCCAGCTTCATCTTCTCAGGACCAACGGGTGTAGGTAAGACAGAACTGACAAAAGCTCTGGCTGCTTATTTCTTCGGCAGTGAAGACGCCATGATCCGTCTTGACATGTCGGAATTTATGGAGAGACACACGGTCAGCAAACTGATCGGTTCACCTCCTGGTTATGTGGGATTCAATGAGGGTGGCCAGCTCACAGAAGCTGTAAGACGCCGTCCCTACACCGTTGTTCTATTCGACGAGATTGAAAAAGCGCATCCCGATGTTTTCAATCTTTTGTTGCAGTTACTTGAAGACGGACGTCTCACCGATTCCAAGGGTCGCACTGTCGATTTCAAAAACACTCTGATCATCATGACTTCGAACATTGGTTCGAAAGTGATTGAGAAAGGTGGTGGTGGACTTGGCTTCGAATTCTCTGGGGATGAGAATGCCGAGGAGAATCAGTACAATCGCATCAAATCGCTCGTCAATGAAGAGCTCAAGCAATACTTCCGTCCCGAATTTCTCAATCGTCTTGATGAAATCATTGTATTCAGGCAACTGAATCGCGAAGAAGTCAAACAGATCGCAGAAATCATGTTGCGCGAGGTCTTCAGCCGTATCGGTGAAAAAGGAATCACCCTGTCTGTTTCCAATGCTTTCAAGGAACGTCTCGTCGAGGAGGGTTACAACCCCGCCTACGGCGCCCGTCCCTTGCGCCGAGCTGTGATGCGTCTGCTTGAAGACAGCCTTGCGGAAGAAGTCCTTTCCGGTCGCGTCAAAGATGGTGACTCTGCCGAAGTGGATGTGGAAGATGGCAAGGTGGTGGTGAAGCATCTCAACGCTGTACCCAGTGAAACCCCTGCTCTCGCTGGCGCCGGTCTCTGACCTGGATGATCCAAACAGACTCCAGCAAAACCCCTATTTCAGTTCATTCCATCGCTCCCGCCCAGGTCATTCGTGGTTCGGGAGCTTGGATTGAAGCTCAGAAGCCAATCGCGAAGCTCTTCCGCAACCCGCTGCTGCTCGGCAGGAGCGAGTCTACGCAGACGATTCGATCCCGTCTCTGTCGTGAACTCAATCAAACTGGTCTGAGAGTTTTTCAGCAGAATCTCGAACACGATTGCTGTGAGCTTGATCTTCAAAGACTCCAGAACGATTTCGTTAGACAGTCCTGTGATGGAGTGATTGCCTCAGGGGGCGGCAAGGTTCTCGACAGTGGGAAACTCCTGGCGGACAGGCTTGGGGTTCCTTGTGTGACGGTTCCACTCAGTGCTGCAACCTGCGCCGGCTGGACTGCCCTCTCGAATCTCTACAGCCCTGATGGCGCCTTTGAGCGTGATCAAGGTCTTAAGCGCTGTCCTGATTTGCTGGTTTTTGATCATGAGCTGCTGCTGAAGGCACCGACACGCACCCTTGCCAGCGGGATCGCCGACGCGCTGGCTAAGTGGTACGAAGCCTCGGTGAGTAGCGGGTCCAGCCAGGACGGGGTCATTCAGCAGGCTGTGCAAATGGCCCGAGTTCTGAGGGATCAGCTGCTGATCGATAGCCTTCAGGCTATTCAAGAGCCTGGAGGCGAAGCCTGGAAGCGGGTTGTGGATGCCTGTGGACTCACTGCTGGAGTGATCGGGGGTCTCGGTGGAGCTCGCTGTAGAACGGTCGCCGCTCACGCCGTTCATAACGGCCTCACTCAACTGGAAGCGTGCCATTCCGTTCTGCATGGCGAGAAAGTGGGCTTCGGAGTACTTGTTCAGTTGCGCTTAGAGGAGCGTCTGGGCGGCAATCGTTTAGCGGCGCATGCCCATCGCCAGCTGTTGCCGCTGCTGCGCGAACTAGGTCTGCCGGTCTGCCTCGATGACCTGGGGCTTGGTCATGCCAGCCTCAATCAACTGCAGCAGGTCTGCCAGTTCGCCTGTAGAGACGGATCTGACCTACATCATCTCCCCTTCGAGGTGACTCCCGTTGCCTTAATGGAAGCTCTTGTGGGAGCCGCTGAAACAAGCCCAGTGCTGCCTTGAAAGCACTGTTGAATTCCATCAAAGGCGAGCTGCTGGATCCAAAAGCCAGGGCTCTGGCTGAACATCTCGAATGGTGGGAACTGCCCGAACTCAGCATTGACGCGTCGTTTCCTGTTGCTGTTGTCGGGCAAGGTCCTCCTCTATTGCTGCTCCATGGCTTCGACAGCAGTTTCCTGGAATATCGCCGTCTGGCCCCATTGCTGAGCCAACACTTTCAACTGTTCATTCCCGATCTGTTTGGGTTTGGATTCTCACCGCGACCCCTCGATGCGATCTACGGACCCGAAAGGGTGCTGAGTCATCTCGATGCAGTGCTTGAACACATTCCGCAGGGATCTCATTGCGGTGTGATCGGAGCTTCCATGGGAGGGTCCGTTGCCGTCGAAATGGCAAGACGTCACACCCATCGGATCGAGGCATTGATGCTGCTTGCACCTGCAGGACTCACCGGAAGACCGATGCCTGTACCCCCTGTGTTGGATCGCTTCGGAGCCTGGTTCCTGAGTCGCCCGGGAGTGCGTCGAGGTCTTTGCCGACAGGCCTTTGCCGATCCCGACGCCAACGTCGGTGCCGCGGAAGAGCAAATCGCCTCACTGCATCTGCAGTGCCCCGGGTGGGCCGAAGCACTTGCAGCTTTTGCCCGTAGTGGAGGGTTTGCAGGTTGCGGCACACCGCTTCCTGATCAACCTCTGCACGTGATCTGGGGAGACAATGACCGGATCCTCAGAACTCCACAGAAAAAAGCAGCGGCTCTGATTCTCAACGACAGGATTGAACAGTTCGAGGATTGCGGCCATCTTCCCCACATCGATCAGCCCGATCGGGTTGCCGAACGCTGTCTCAACTGGTTCCAATCCACCCTTTCCAACAGTCGTCCATCAGACCTCATCGGATGATGGGGCCCTGATCCGCCATCGTGGTGCTCAGCTTCCATGCCCCAGACCAGCTCCGGCCCCGTTCTCCAGCTCCTGGCCAGTGGTCTTCAACGCTGGATCCGCAACCAGTGCGACTCGGTTGAGGAGTTGAACCTAGCCCTTCAGGGGTCCGCCATCGAGCTCCTGAGAGGACGCTTAAAAGGAGTCTCGCTCGAAGCTCGCAGGGTGAGTTTTGACCAGCTGCCCCTGATGCGTGCCGAGTTGCAATCCGGTGCGCTGAAGACAGTGTTCCGTCCTGGTCAACCCAACCAGCCGGTGCAGCTCAAGGAGCCTTTCAGCGTCGAAGGAGAGGTGGTTCTCAGAGGCACTGATCTGAATAAAGCCCTTGCGACCGATCGCTGGCGATGGTTGGCAGATCTACTGGCTGAACAGCTGATGGGCCTCACGCCACTGAGGTCACTGGCGATCGACAACGATCGCTTGGTGCTAACAGCAGATGTGATCACAGGCAAAGACCCTGTGCAGCGCAGCTTTTCAGTCTGTGCGGATCAGGGAACACTCAGGCTGAACCATTGCGATGCGGAAGGACGATTTTGTCTGCCGATGGATCCGTCCATCAGGATCATGGATGCCCGTTTGCAAGGCGGTCAGCTGGTGATCAAGGGCAAAGCCACGGTTCATCCCTGAAGAGTTCATCCCTTCAGGGTTCATCCCTGAGCCATTAATGGCATCACCAGGGTCACGACATAAAAAACCACTGCAGGTGTGAACAGATAGCTGTCGATTCGATCCAGTATTCCGCCATGGCCAGGCAGGGCATCCCCGGAATCCTTGACGCCTGCGTCTCGCTTCATCATCGATTCAGTGAGATCACCCACCAGGGCGAAGAGAGCCACTAGAGCACCCAAACAACCGCCGGTGAAAGGTCCGTAGGGCCACTCCAGCAGTGCACCTCCAAGTGCACCAAGCAGCAGCGCCGAAGCCAGTCCGCCGTAAGCACCTTCAATGGTTTTGGCGGGAGAGATCGGGGAGAGAGGGTGGTGACCGAAGCGGCGACCAATGACATACGAGCCGATGTCACTCGCCACCACCAATAGACAGGCCATCAGGGTGATCAGTAGGCCGGAGCTGACCCAGTTCCACGGAATGTGCCTGACCAGGGGTGCGATGTCCACAGCCTGAAGGTTGCGAAGACGCAGCCAATGACTGGGCAGAAACCCCAGATAAAACAGACCGAAAATCGAGGCGGCGATGTCCGCAATCGAGCCGGTGATCGGCTGCAACAGCAACCAACCACAGATTGCAGCGCCGGAAAGAGGCAAAATCGCGTCGGCGAGAGAAGAGGCGATGCCTCCGTTCACAGACCACTGGGTGCTGATCAGCAGGAGCTGGCAAGCCACGAGTGTGGTTTTTGTGGCTGGACGCATGCCTTTGAACTGGGCCATGCGGAAGAACTCCAGCAAACCCAAATGCACAATCACACCCAGGGCGATCGTGAACCACCAACCACCCAGACCTACGACCACTAACCCGAACAGCCCCACCAGCAACCCGCTGATCAGGCGTTTGTGATCAGCAGCTCGCCGCTTGCTTAGGGCCTTCCCGGTTGTGGCGTCTGAAATCACCTGTCAGATCCCAGGGCCCTTCAGGCCAGAACCTTCACCATACCGGGCACCTGATCAGGCCAACGCTGATGCTGAGACTGGAGCCATTGGCAGCGATCTACAGAGATTCTCTCTCCCGGTACGAGCAGAGGAACACCCGGTGGATAAGGGCAGATCAGCTCAGCTGCAATGTGATCAGCACACTCAGCCAATGAACGCATGCAATGGGGATGGCGCTGTGCTTGATCAGGAGTGAGTTCAGGAATCGACGTGCTCTGCATCGGCGGCTCCGGGATGAAAGGCAGCGGGACACCATCACCCTCACGCGCTAAAGCCTGCCAGACAAACGCCAGTCGCTTCGCCAATCCCCGGTGCCGGGCGAAGCCAAGACAGAGGGTGAGACAGAGAGGCTCAGGCAACTCTGCGATCAACCCCTGACGCATGCAGAAATCATCCGCATCGAGTCCGCTCCAACCAATCTGACCGGTGGCAAGGATCAGTCGGAAGGGGTCATCTCCGGAGTGGATCGACACCCCACGTCTGTGCAGATCATCGATGAGCCTGAGGGCCTCGCCTCTGCGAGCCTCACTCCACGAAGTCCATTGGCTGGACAACAACCAATCCAGGGTTGTCTCACAAGAGGCCAGCAGCAGAGCACTGGGACTGGTGGTCTGAAGCCTTCCCAGCGAGCGACGCAGCCGCTCTGGGTCCAGCCGTTCAGATCGAAGCCACACCACTGCAGTCTGTGCCAGTCCTGGGGCTGATTTATGCAGGGAATGCACAACCAGATCGGCTCCGGCGGCCAGTGCGGAGATAGGGCAGTCCTGCTCGGAAGCAAAAGCCAGATGGGTGCCATGGGCTTCATCCACCATCACCGGCAAACCCTTGCTGTGAAGCAGATCGATCAGCTCAACAATCTCAGCGGCGTAGCCGTGATAAGTGGGATGAACAAGGACAGCACCGGCAATGGGGCGACCTGGGTCAGGCCAGGGCTCCAGGCTCTGGCGCAGACCCTCAGCAGTCATCGCCCCGGCATGGCCGCGTTCGCTGATAAACGGCACGGGTAGAAACACCGGCATCACGCCACCCAGCTCACAGGCGGAGATCAGAGAACGATGGGCATTGCGCGGGAGCAGCACAGCGTCTCCGGGTTGTGCCATGGCCAGCAAACCGGCTTGGAGAAGACCCGTGGCACCGTTGACTCCATACCAACACTGATCAACACCCATCGCTTCAGCCAGCCGCGCCTGGCTTGTTGCCACAGCACCCTGTCGTTCGAGCGGTCCTCCGATCTCCGGCAACTCGGGGAGGTCCCAGCTACCCGGTGATTGACGCAGCAAACGCCTGAAACGGGGTGGCAGTGCTGCTCCCCGACCATGCACCGGCAAATGCAATGCAAGACG
Source organism: Synechococcus sp. UW179A (assembly GCF_900473965.1). NCBI lineage: Bacteria > Bacillati > Cyanobacteriota > Cyanophyceae > Synechococcales > Synechococcaceae > Synechococcus > Synechococcus sp. UW179A. The sequence continues at coordinate 118,101 of NZ_UCNJ01000004.1, forward strand.
TCGATCCGGTCGCAGCAGATTGAGAAGCGACGACATCAATGCAATCTACAAACAACTGTTAGTGGCGTAAAAAATGGCCTAAAAATCCCATTCTTCTGATCAGATAGCCGCGACAGAGGTCCATCACAGAGATATCACTGTAAAACCAGCTCAAAGAAACAACCAACAAGTCAAGGAACAGGTCATCAATGCGGTTAAAGCATCAAGAGTGGCCGCTCGATGTCATTCAGGTTGTGGCGAAAACGTAATTCGGCGAAGAATTCGGAGAATGCTCCGTCCATTGGAGCTAAAAAGGGGGGGGGGATAAGACCAGGCAGAGGCATGCTAAAGATTCTTGGCTTTCATGAAGGCGGACCCGAGTCCATTCGCTCATTGCTAGGAGTCAGTTCCGGACCAATCCCCTATGGAGAGGGCATCTCGGCCGGATTTCCTGATCTGTCTAAACAATTTCATTCACTGGGAGTCAAGAGCATTCGTACGCAGGATTATGCGAACGGTTCATTCAATGTCATGTATTTCTTCCCGGAAAGACATGCTGATGCATCAGACCCTGAGAGTTATGAATGGTCCCAGACGGATAAGGCGTATCAAACAATCCTAGATATCGACGCTGATCCCTTCATTCGACTGGGATTGAGTTGGAGAAACATGCTGGATTGGGGTGCGTTTGGAATCCAGGATGCATCTGGATACGCAGGCTATGGACCGTTCTGGTCAGGAGACAAGCCGTTGTCTAAAACAATGGTGGAAAAAGGTTCAGAGATTTTCACAACAGTCGTAGAACGTTATACAGACGAGCAAAAATGGGGAAGTAATCCTTTGGAAAATGGGTACGTTGAAATATGGAATGAGCCCAATATTATTGGAATCAACACAGTCATCAAAAACAACGGATTTCCAAATCCGTCCAACAAAGACCAGTATGAATATTCAACAGAATTTCCCAATTATATGTGGGATGGAACTCCAGAACAATTTTACAAGTTCTTTGCAGATACCGCTCTGGCACTAAAAGAAAAATTTCCCGACCTTAAAATCGGTGGGCCTGGACTTCACAATGTTGGGCTAGGTCTACCGAAAGTAACACCACCAGGATCCAATTATAAAAATGCAATCGGACTGGAGTGGACAAAAAATTTTCTTGAGTATTTGTCGTCGCGCAATGTTGAACTTGACTTTTTTAGCTGGCACCTCTACAGCTCAGAACCGAAAGATTATCTTACTTTCTATAATGCCACTGATGATCTATTGAGCGAGTACGGATTTGGCGAAACCGAACAAATCCTTTCCGAGTGGAATACCCTATTTGACAATGATAACGCTTCTTCAGTATTGGGAGCAGCTCAGGTAAATGCGATTTGGATTGCTCTTCAAAACGAGACTGATCATCTAAGTCAAGCTGTGTTCTGTCGTGGAGCTGACGGGCCTTTCATACCCGATGGTGACGGATTCCCAATCATGATTAATTCTGATGGCACGAATCTAGGTCCAGAAAATTTTGGTCAACATGGAGTTGGCCTACTCACAAAAGATGGCGTCTACAAGCCAAGCGCATATGCGTTTTCATACTGGTCAGAAATGGCCGGAAAAGAACCGATTGATCTCGATCAATATTATTCGAATCCGAGCAACGATACTGGTCTTTATTCGTTGGCGGGTATGCGGTCAGGCACACTTGGAAAGGATCTACAAATCCTGATTTCTCATTTGCCCGATCAAAATGATGATGAAGAAATCGTTCTCAACATCTCTGATATCGCAGAATCCTTCAAGATAGATCGCGATTCTGTTGTCATTTCAACAGTCAGCGAGCTGTTCGCAGAACCATCCAAAATTAAAGTTCCAAAGAATGGACAATTCACCATTCCAACCAACCAAGTCATCTCAATAAAGATGGGAGATTACAATGCAGATGCAAACATCTTTTTCCAGACATCAGCCCTCAGCAATGAGGTGGGTGAACTCATTGCCAGTGAATCTGCGACCTGGAAAATTATCGGTGGAGACGAAAGCGAGCTGTTTGAAATAGATCCAGTCACAGGGGAGCTTTCCTTTAAGCAAACACCTGATCAATTCATGTTTAATGCTGAGAATCAGAACGAGATTTTCTCTGTGAAGGATCAGAATGAGATTTTTTCTGTGAGCGTAGAAGCAAGTTCAGAGTCAGACGTGGTCACACAAAAAATCTTCGTCGAAGTGAAATTAAACGAAGAACCTATGAACAGAAGTGGGGCATCAATCTATCTTTTTGAAGACATAGCAGGTCAATCCATTTCAGACTTCTCAATCGAGAGCGGTGACAAGATTGGCATTGAAAATCCAGATCATTTCTTCTCATTCACGCAAACAAATAATGATTTGTTGATGAAAAACTCAATCGGTTCTGAGGTGATTTTTCTCGATGTTGACAAAAAAGAACTACTGGCGTCAGATGCGCTTGTAGTCCTATGATCAGGCAGCAGCGACAGAGCAACATCATAGAGACACGGAAGGCAAAAGCCAGAGCCGAAGAACAAAGAAACGTTTCGTCTAAACAACGGCATCCTTAATCAAACCAATCAAGAAAGCAGATCTCGTGAGGAACAGATTCGCAATAACTCCTAAGAGAGAAAATGCATACTTATGCCAGAACGCCTGCGAACCCCCCTCAAGTAATATTACTATTTTTAATCCAATCACCGCGATTCATAGACTCAATATGAACGCTCCTTTGACACATGTCAGCCAACGGCACCTATAAGGTCTCAATGAAAGGCTGGCTAGAAAAGCCACAAGTAGAACGCCAACTAGACAACAAGGGGAAGCCGACGGGGAAGTGGATAGCGACCACTGGCTACACAGCAGGCCCTGGGCTTTGGTATGGGGCCAACAACGGCGATCTCAGCGCCACCCAGTCAATCAATCTATACCTGCCCGAGCAAGCAATTGCTAAGCTAGCAAATGGACAAGGTCCGTCCAATGACTACTACTTTTACCTTTGGAATGGGATCGATTTTAATCTAAAACAGATTAACAATTCTCTCCCATTTATGAATCAAATTTCCCAACCAGTCCTCTGGAAAGGGAAAGGCTCTGTCGCCAGGCCATACAACAATTTATATCCGGGCTATACATGGATTTATGATGATGAATCTAGACAAATGGCGAAGCCCGAAGCCTGGCTTTCGAAAGACTTGGAAACATTTTAAAAATATAATTTCCCCGCAGACGTGAATCTGCATTATTTTGAAGACAATACCTGGGAATCGGTCAATTCGTCGGCAAGTCCGTCCTTAGTTGAGCAGAAAATGGATAGTTCAGAAATACTTTTCAATAGTCAATATATCAATTACACGAAAAATTTTTTCGATGGTCAGCACGACTCTCAACTGTAGGTGCTCTCAGAGGACATCATCTCCGTACCTAGCACTGGCGCATCTGTTCAACTTACCCTTGAGATACCAGAGGATGGAAACTCAATAACAATTATAGGGAAAACCATTATTCCAGGGACAGATCCATCCAGCGCACCTCAATCAATTTTAAAAATTGACGAGATTTACAGCCCACGTACGAAAGAATGGAATCCCTCAAATGTCTTCAGGACCATTCCACTTACAGACATTGGTAACATTTGGAATGCCGTTAACTGTGTTTACCCTTTTTTAGGCGAAACCTATGCACACGGATCTACAGAGGAAGAGGCCTTGAGGGGCACTACAGTAATGGGTAAAATACTGGATGGGTTAATCATTGAAATTAACCTAAAGGAAGAGCACAGCTTTTCAATAAAATAATCAAAATTGCTCCAACCCTGTACTTAAAACCAACAAAGACTCCACTCTGATAGGTACATCAAGTGACGACAAAATTGCTGGCGGAGAGAATGATGACTTAATTGTTGGCGGACTAGGCAACGATGACCTATCAGGTGGTGATGGAGCTGATATTTTTAAATTCGAAACCCCAAAGGATTCAGAAGATAATTACAAGGATCAAATTACCGACTTTAGCCAAGAAGAAGGAGGCAAGATTGATATATCCGATGCCATTGGAGAAGGAAGTGGCAATCCATATATGCTCATCAAGAACCAAATCAGCTTTTCAAAATCCGACACGAAAATTGAGTTCAATTCTGGACTACTACAATTGTCTGACGAATCTGAAGATAGCGGGAAAATTGAAATCTTGATTCCCGGCCTAAAAAGCCTAAATATTGACATGTTCATCATTTGAAAAACTTTTCAAAATCAGCTCAGCAGACGCTGAAAAAAAAACATCAACACCTCAGCCTTACCCATAAAGTCAAGAACATCTCTCAAAGATGATGGTCAAAAGTGTAATCAATACTTAACATTAGACAGACGGCAGAATTATATTTATGTGTTCGAAGAGACATCACGCAGCACACAATTCTCCTAAGCAGTATGTTGATCTCTAATGCTGACGTATTGATCCATAAAGTCGGATCTGCACATAAACACCTGCGACTCAGCGAATTCTTTAGGATCGTCATAGCCGCTAGCACTACTGGGCGTGGATTCGCTTCGCTACAACCCGGGCCGAGATGTCCGATGGCTCCTGTTGCGCCCATGGATCGGCATCCCGCGCCTGATCCAGATCTTCTGGGCTCTGCTGGGCCTGATGCTGAGCTTGTTGCTGCGCGGCGGAAGTAATGACCCCCGCGTTCAGCGCAATCTGGCTCGCACCCTGCTGCGCACGCTGACAAACCTCGGTCCTTGCTTCATCAAGGTTGGCCAGGCCCTTTCGACTCGCCCGGATCTGATCCGTCGCGACTGGCTGGATGAGCTGACACGGCTTCAAGACGATCTGCCTTCCTTCGACCATGCGATCGCTCTGAACACGATCGAGACAGAACTGGGGGCTCCGGTGACTCAGCTTTTTGATGAATTCCCAGATACTCCTGTTGCAGCAGCAAGTCTTGGGCAGGTCTACAAGGCCCGCGTCGGTTCACAACGCTGGGTCGCGGTCAAAGTTCAAAGACCGAATCTGACCTTCATCCTGCGGCGAGACATGGTGCTGATCCGCAGTCTCGGGATTCTGGCCGCGCCCTTTCTGCCACTGAATCTGGGCTTTGGCCTCGGAGAAATCATTGATGAGTTCGGCCGAAGCCTGTTTGAAGAAATCGATTACTACTGCGAAGCAGACAACGCTCGGCACTTCTCAAGATTGTTCGCTGGCAATGACGCGGTCACCATTCCCGATGTTGATGAAGAGCTCTCAAGCCGACGCGTTCTGACCACCAGCTGGATTCAAGGCAGCAAGCTTCGCGATTCAGAGGAGCTCAAGTCCCAGCGCCTTGATCCCGCGGCGCTGATCCGCACAGGTGTGATCAGCGGACTTCAGCAACTTCTGGAGTTCGGTTACTTCCATGCCGATCCCCACCCGGGCAACCTCTTTGCACTCCCTGGGCGCAGCGGTGATCTCGGACACGTGGCCTACGTGGATTTCGGCATGATGGACTCCATCAGTGATCAGGACCGACTGACGCTCACAGGTGCTGTTGTCCACCTGATCAATCGTGATTTTGAAGCGGTTGCCAAAGATTTTCAGGAGCTCGGATTTCTTTCACCCGATGCTGATCTCGCGCCGATCATTCCCGCCCTGGAAGACGCTCTGGGAGGCAGTCTTGGTGATTCCGTTGGTTCCTTCAACTTCAAGGCGATCACCGACCGATTCTCGGAATTGATGTACGACTACCCTTTCCGGGTCCCTGCACGCTTCGCCCTGATCATCCGTGCAGTGGTCAGCCAGGAGGGACTTGCGCTGAGACTGGACCCCGATTTCCGCATCATCGCGGTGGCCTACCCCTATGTGGCCAAGCGACTACTCGCCGGCGATACCAGAGAGATGCGAGAGAAACTGATGGACGTGATCTTTGATGAGCAGGGAAGTCTGCGTGTTGAGCGACTTGAAAGTCTTCTCCACGTTGTGGGCAATTATTCAGATGGTCAGAGCAGTGGAGAGCTGCTGCCGGTGGCAGGGGCTGGACTGCGTCTGTTGCTGAGTCGAGATGGGGGAGACCTGCGTCAGCGCCTCCTCCTGACCCTGATCAAGGATGACCGCCTGAACATCTCAGATCTGAGGGAGCTAACCGCACTGATGAGAAAGACCTTTGGCCCTCGACAGATAGCAGAGGGTGTGATGCAACGCCTGAATCCACTAGCGGCCTGATTCAGGCAGAGCAGGCAAAGGCCCATCACCCCCGCATTGGCACAGCGATAATGGTTTCTCAAAGACCCTCTCACTGACTTATGTCGATCGCGCCCGACACTGCTCCAATCGAGCTCGATCAGGCTCAGATCGACCTGCTGACAGAAGCATTCGGCGGTCTCAGCATGGATGACATCCTGCTGGACTACGCCAACCTTCAGCAGCCGCCGTATGCGATTGCTGGGCTTGGATTAGCGATCAGCTTGGCCTGCGGACTCACCTTCTCTAGGCTTGTCCAGAACCGTCTTGATGGCTGGAAGAAAGACAGGTTGCCACTGCTTCCGCTTGGGAATGCTGAAACCGTGATGAGTTACTCGGGAATACTGATTGGCATCACCTTGTTTATCGGAGGATCACTTCAGGTTTTCGGCTTTGCTTCAGGTGCGGCCTATCTGAGTGCATTTGTGCTCTCAATCCTCACCGGTGGCGCACTCTGGGCTCAGCTTGAGCGATTGATGACGCAGGTTGAAGCTGGAAACTTCAAGGCTGTTGATTTCGACAATTTCGACGAATTCTTCTGATTGCTGTTGTCCTGTCCCCCTTATGTCATGCCAAGACATAAGCCTCTAGCTGCACATCACCCCGACGCAACATTTCCAGGCCTTCGCGTTCGAGCTTGCGGGTTCGATCACGGCTCATTTTCAGAGATTTAGCAATCGCCGTAAGGCTCATCGGATCCTCGCCGTCCATCCCGTAGCGCATCCGCAACACACGCTCCTGCA